>NZ_KQ976354.1:794891-894511 GCF_000346485.2 Scytonema hofmannii PCC 7110 | reverse complement strand
GGGTGCAGTGACTTTTTCCACTCTGGCTTCTGTTTGTCGTTCTGCGCTTTCAGTCGTCGGTGCGAGTGTCGCAAACGCTTTTGGTGCGGGCAAGACAGAGCGAGTCAGTCATGCTGCAAGTCAGGGTGTTTGGTTAGCTGCTACCCTCTGTTTACCTATGATGTTTGTCATTTGGCATTTTGACTCTATCCTCCTGCTTACCGGTCAAGAAGAAGGTATTGTATCATTAGCTAAAACATATTTGCAGGCTATTGTTTGGGGTTTTCCTGCCGCGCTGGGTTTTTGCGTGTTAAAAGAAGTTGGCTCTGCCCTTAATCGCCCTCAATTCCTGATAGTCACTACAGTCGTTGGGTTACTGTTAAATGTAGCTTTCAATTACGTGTTTATGTTCGGTAAATTTGGTTTACCGTCTCTTGGTTTAGCGGGGATCGGTTGGGCTAGCGCTCTTGTGTTTTGGTTGAATTTCATTGCTGCTGCTATTTGGATGTGTTGCGATGAGTACTTTAAGGAGTACCAAATCGATCGCGCTTGGCGTCAGTTTGATAAGGATATGTTTGTAAATATCGTCCAAACTGGATCGTTCTTGGGTTTGCAGTATGCAGCAGAAATTGGAGTGTTCACTGCTATTGCCTTGCTCATGGGTTGGTTTGGGACAGATACTTTAGCAGCCCACGAAATAACTGCTGAGACAGAAAGTTTTGTTGAGACAGTGTCTATAGGTATTTCCTATGCCACTATGATGAGAGTAGGACAGTTAAAGGGACAAAACGATCTTAGGGGGGCAAGCAGAGCCGGATTCGTTGGTATTGCCCTAATTGTTCCCGTTGCAAGCATTGTGGCACTCATTTTTTGGCTATTTCCCAACTTTATTGTGGAGTTGTATTTAGATAGCAGCCATCCGGATAATGTGGAGATAGTTGGGACTGCAATTTCTTTCTTGGAAGTGGCAGCAATAGTGCAGTTATTTTATGGTATTCAGACTATTGCTGCTGGTGCTTTAATAGGATTAAAGGATACCCAAACGCCAATGGCGATCGCCCTGTTTGCCTACTGGGGAGTGGGTATGGGTGGAGGTTATCTCATGGCATTCACTTTGGGTTGGGGCAGTACAGGTTTATGGTTGGGTTTGGTACTTGGATTGCTCATGAGTGCAGTGCTTTTAACTTTGCGTTTTTACCTCTTGACATATGAGCATAATTCATGATATATATCTCTGCCATGCTGATTCGACTATTTCGTTAATCAACTGTGTGTAGGATAAACCTGCAAGACCTCCCATAATAGACAGGTCTGAAAGAACATGGTTGAGACCTGGTAATGGATTTATCTCCAGAAAATGCAACTCACCACTAGCATCGCAGCGCAAGTCTACGCGAGCAGCATCGCGACAACCAAGGATATGGTAGGCATCTAATGCCAGTTGCTGCGCTTGTGCTGCAAATGGTTCGGAATCTGCAATGAGGCGATAGGATACCCGTTCCAAGTATTCATCTTTGTTGAGAGCAGTATAGGCGAAAGTCTCTGCTTTATCTGTAAAAATGACTTCCATCACGCCCACCACCCGTGCAGCGTTACCATTCCCAATAATGCCTACTGTGACTTCTCTCCCAGGAAGAAAGGTTTCTACAAGTACAGACTGATGGAATTTTTCGATGATTTTTTGGCATTTCGTCACTAGCTGAGTGCGTTCTTTAACTAAGGAACGTCCTGTCACGCCTTTGGAACTTCCTTCAGCAACTGGCTTCAGGAAGAGTGGCATCGGTAGCGATACGGCTGCTGCTTCTCTGGTGCTATTTACTACCTCAAATGGCGCTGTAGGTAAACCGCGATCGCGGACTACACTTTTGGCAAGAGCCTTATCAAGTGTAAGAGCACAGGTTAATGGGTCAGCAAAAGTGTGAGGTTGAGCAAATAATTCACAGACAGCAGGCACTTGAGCCTCGCGGGAGCGACCTTTGACCCCCTCGGCAATGTTGAAAATTAAATCCCAGCGATCGCCTTTTGTCAATCGCAAAGCAAGTTCTCTACCATTGCCAACACGTTCAACTTGATGACCCAAACTGTTTAGTGCTTTTTCCAACCCAATAAGAGTTTCTTCTGAGTCAAATTCCATCACGTCATCGGCGCTGAAACCTTTGTTAAGATAATCTTGCTTGAGGTCATAACACAGACCAATAAAAATTCCCATATTTTAATACAAATTTGAAAAAAAATGTGACAGATACTCCTGTCCCGCCCGAAGATTACTTATTTAAATAAACCGCAAAGACGCAAAGGACACAAAGAAAGAGAGAAGAAAAGAAGAAAATCGGTAATCTTGTAGCGAGAAGGGAGTAGTCGTGTGAAATTAGCCTGGGCAAAGCTTTCCAATCCAAAATCCACGCATCTAAAATTCAAAATGGTATAAGCTTTATATCTTCGGATCTGTATATGTAAACGTCTTACCTTCCCAGTTACGAACTAGGGCTGCGCCATTCTCATAAGCAAGCAGTGTTTCTTTTTGAATGGGAACTTTGCCACCACCGCCAGGAGCATCAATAACATAAGTTGGCACAGCGTACCCGGTGGTGTGACCGCGTAGTTTGGAGATCAAATCCAAACCTGTTTGTACGCTAGTCCGCAGGTGTGCAGTACCTACAACTGGGTCGCATTGGTAGAGGTAGTAAGGACGGACGCGCAGCTTCAGCAAACTATGAAACAGCTGCTTGAGTGACTCCTCAGAGTCATTCACGTTTTTTAGCAATACAGTTTGACTTCCCAATGGAATACCACCGTCAGCTAGTAAATCACAGGCATACGCCGTTTCTGGAGTCAGTTCCCGTACATGACAAAAGTGTAACGACAGCCACACCCTATGCTTGCGAAGCACGGCAACAAGTTCTGGGGTAATCCGTTGTGGTAAGAAACTCGGTATGCGAGAGCCAATACGTATAAACTCAATGTGTGGAATAGCACGCAAGCGTCTTAATAAGTTGTCTAAGGGTTCATCCGACATGAGCAGAGGATCGCCACCTGAAATCAGCACGTCACGTACCTCAGTATGTTCTTCTAGGTAGGCAACGATCGCATCTAAACGTCGAGTGAGAGGGTACATTTCACCTTGACTAACTAGGCGGGAACGCGTACAGTAACGGCAGTATGCAGCACAAGAGTCAAGTGCAAGAAATAACACTCTGTCAGGATAGCGGTGTACCAATCCAGGTACCACGCTGTCGTGGTCTTCACCGCATGGATCTATCATATCCGTAGGATTAACTACAAGCTCTTCTTCTCGTGGTATTACCTGCAACCGTAGCGGACAAAACGGATCTTCTGGGTCAAGCAGTGCTGCAAAATGTGGTGTCACAGCTATGGCAAACTTCTCAGGAGACTTTAAAAGCCCCTGTTGCTCTGAGGGAACAAGCCGCAACAAACGCTGGAAATGTTCTGGTTTAGTTAATCGGTGCCTCATTTGCCAGCGCCAGTCATTCCACCGTTCTGGGTCATAAGTTTCTCCAAAAATTTGACAAATTTCCTGGCGGCTGGTGTTGTTTATTACAAGTGAATTTAACTCAGTGTAAACCATTATACTTAAATATTATCCCTATTTATTTGCAGGAAGTAAAAAAGTACCCACATTTGATGGGTTTCGCGCCAATACTGCTTGGATGAAGCGGAACAGAAACCCGGTGTCAAGGAAGAAACCGGGTTTCTTGCAGCGCAGACAAATGTTAACCAAGCACTATTAGGTGACATGCTGCTTATAGTTTTAATCGAACTTAGTTCCGAAACGACCTGCGGTAATTACTGTAATAAGTGTAAATAAATATTTGTATTTGATATGAATCGCTAACAATATATAGTAAAAAATAATACGTTAGTGGTTAGTGGTTAGTGGTTAGTAGGTAAGCTAACAATTATTTAACTTGCACAACCTTAATAAATCTAACTCTTGTGGGGCAGGCGTCCCCGCCTGCTCTACTGTGTAAATTAAAAGCGCAACAGCTTAAATCAACGGTGGTGAGATCCCCGACTTCTTGAAGAATTCGGGGATCTTAAAGCGTTTTTTCTACTAAACACTAACAATCGTCGTAGAAAGTTCGCGTTTAAAGAAAGCATGTAAAACTCTGTCAGCAATTTGGGGAGTCGTTAAACCTAACGCGGCTTTCGATTCGTTGGGTTCGGCATGGTCTACCAACAAATCTGGTATACCGATGCGCTTAATCGGAACCACTATATCGGCATCTAAAAGCGCTTCTGCAATTGCCGAACCGAAGCCTCCCGTAATACAGCCCTCTTCTAAAGTCACAACTCGCCCAATTTTCTGAGCAAGTGGGAAAATTAATTCCGTATCTAAAGGCTTGGCGAAACGCGCATTAATCACAGTTGCTTCAATGCCGTGTTCACTGAGAATTTCGGCTGTTTGCATTGCTGGTTGCACCATTGTGCCATAGCCAAGGATCAACACATCATCTCCAGTCCGGAGAATTTCCCCTTTACCAATTTCTAAAGGTTCCCAACCTTCTTCCATCAGAGGAACGCCATAACCGCTACCACGAGGGAAACGCATCGCGATTGGTCCCGATGTGTGATTAATACCGGTGACTACCATCCGTTGCAATTCTGCCTCGTCTTTAGGTGCCATAAGAACCATGTTGGGAACACAACGTAGATAGGCAATATCATACATTCCCTGGTGAGTTGGACCGTCAGCACCAACAATTCCCGCCCTATCCATACAGAAGAACACTGGCAGGTTTTGGATGCAAACATCGTGAATGATTTGGTCGTAGGCGCGTTGTAAGAAGGTAGAGTAAATAGCCACAACCGGACGCATACCTTCAGATGCTAGCCCTGCTGCCAAGGTAACTGCGTGCTGTTCGGCAATGCCTACATCTATATATTGATTGGGCAGTTTCGCTTGCAATTTATCTAACCCCGTTCCTGTTGCCATTGCGGCAGTAATACCAACAATTTTGGGGTTTTGTTCGGCAAGTTTAACCAAAGTGTGGGCAAAAACTTTGCTGTAACCAGGCGGCTTGGGCTTATTGGAGGGAATTGCTTTCCCTGTAGTTAAGTTAAAGGGAACTTGGGCATGATAGCCAACTTTGTCTTGTTCGGCAATTTCATAACCTTTACCCTTGACAGTTGCAACGTGTACCAAAACGGGTCCTGGGATTTGATGTGCCTGTTGGAAAGTCGCAATCAACTCTTCTAGATTGTGTCCGTCTACTGGTCCAATGTAAGTAAAACCCAGTTCTTCAAAGACAGCCCCAACCTTGGGAACAGCCAAGCGCTTCATCCCTTCTTTGATGCGTTCTAGTTCGGGTGAAAGGGATTCTCCAACAAAGGGAATGTGCTTGACTTGTTCCTCCAAATTATCTTTAAGGAATTGTACTGGCGGACTCAGACGCATTTTGTTTAAGTAGCGGGGAATCGCACCAACGTTAGGAGAGATGGACATTTCATTGTCGTTGAGGACAACCAGCAGGTTTGTCTTGGGCAAATGTCCGGCGTGGTTGATAGCTTCTAATGCCATACCACCAGTCAGCGCACCGTCACCGATAATAGAGGCAACTTTAAACTTTTCTCCTTTGAGATCCCTTGCTAAAGCCATGCCCAATCCAGCAGAGATACTGGTGGAAGCGTGTCCCGCACCAAAGTGGTCAAATTTACTTTCACATCGCTTGAGATAACCGGCAATTCCGTCTTTTTGCCGCAAAGTATCGAAGTTAGTGTAGCGTCCTGTAATCAGTTTGTGAGGATAAGCTTGGTGTCCTACATCCCAGATAACCTTATCGCGGTCTAAATCCAGGGTTTGGTAAAGCCCTAGGGTCAATTCTACAACTCCCAAACCAGGTCCGAGGTGTCCTCCAGTAACTGCTACAGTTTGGAGATGTTTATCTCGAATCTGACGGGCAATTTGTTGTAACTGGCGAATCGACAAACCGTGCAGTTGGTTGGGATGAGTAATTTCACTCAGGTGCATAACTATAGGGTTTTCCTCTCTACTTTTTGTATTTCTGATTTTCCCACGCTAAGGGCTGTCAACCCACAATCATGTTTAAGCTTAATCTCTTTCGCAAGAGTTATTGGTAAATATTCAAGCTTTGACGAATTTGTCAATATATACAATGAAGAAAAATGACGCCAACAACCATGATAAAAAACAAGATCTTCTATTGTAGGGATTCTGGGCTAATTCTAACGCCTGGAACGATCGGTGTTTCCGGTTGTGGCTGTTGTCTTTGTAGATATTTACTCAGTACAAAAGCCATATCTCCACGAGTCATGGGTTGTAATGGGGAAACATTGCCCTGTTCATCCGTATTGACAAATCCCTCACTGACTGCTGTGGCAATTGCTTTTCTTGCCCAAGTAGGAATAGAAGCCGCATCTGAATATGGGGCAAGAATTTCGTTAACTGTTTGATCGGGAAATTGAAAGACACCATAAGCTTGTGCAAAAATTGCCAATGCTTCTGCTTTAGTGACTCTTTGATTGGGAAAAAACAAATTTCCCCGGTAACCTCTCATAATATCAGTTTTTAAAACTACTTGAATATCATTAAACACAGGATTGGACGGGGGCACATCAGTCACCTTGACATTTTCTTTAGTGGCAGCCTGTCTTTTATCCAGTCGAAATGCCTTTACCATAATCGAAGCTAATTCTGCTCGACTGATAAACCTTTCTGGATAAAAATTTCCATCTGGAGCATTAGACATCAATTTGGCAGCAACGACTTGTGCGATCGGATCAAATCGTTGTTCGGTGTTGGCTTGCCCAAGTGCGATCGCCTTTGGCGCAAGCCGTACCCGGCTTATCGCTACATTGGGAAAAGATTGTAGTAGTGCAACTAATGAGATACTTAGAAGCTGACGCATAATTATATACACTTTAAGCGACTACTGCTCCACAAACCCCTTTAGTGACGAATTTCTGTTCAGTATTGTTGCCAACCAACCACATTACAGCAGACTGTAATTGGATAGCAAAACCATATAACTCTAATTCTTTTCCGCAAAACCGTTTTGCTCATCTTTACCTTTTTCCCTTACCCTGAACTATAGTTTATGATTTGAGGAGCTTTGGGAATGACCGCAGCAGCAGACCCCATCAAGTTGATGAAGCAAGAAGTCGGCAAAGCCGCCGCCGCTTTGGTAGAATCAGGTTCGATTGTTGGGTTGGGTACAGGGTCAACGACAGCATACGCAATTCAGTTTTTGGGCGATCGCCTGAAGTCTGGTGAAATCAAAGATATTGTCGGTGTCCCCACCTCATTTCAAGCAGAGGTGCTGTCCAAACAGTATGGTATCCCGCTAACCACTCTAGATGCTATCGATCGCATTGACATTGCCATTGATGGTGCAGATGAAGTCGATCCTCAAAAGAATTTAATCAAAGGTGGTGGAGCAGCCCATACTCGCGAAAAAGTCGTTGATTACCTGGCAAAGAGGTTCATTGTGGTTATCGATGCTGGTAAATTGGTAGACCGATTGGGTTCTGTTTTTCCCGTACCAGTAGAAGTCATCCCAATGGCGATCGCACCTGTGACACGAGCAATTGAGAAATTGGGCGGCAAACCCGAACTCCGTATGGGTGTTAAAAAAGCAGGTCCAGTTATTACCGACCAAGGCAACATGGTGATAGATGTCAAGTTTGACGCGATCGGCGACCCCGTTAACCTGGAAAAAACACTTAACAACATTCCCGGAGTATTGGAGAATGGAATTTTTGTCAATTGTGCTGACTTAGTGTTGATTGGTGAAGTTAAAGACGGTCAACCGATAGTTCGGCAATTGTAATAGGAAGGGGAATAGGGAGTGGGGAGTAGGGAGTGGGGAGTAGGGGTTAGAGATTCTCTCGTCTCTCGTTCCCTGGCGGAGCCTGGGAATGCAGCCTAAGAGGCTCTCTCTGCCTCGCATTTCCAGCTAAGTACAGAAGGCAGCAGCCTACTTAAAAGCATTTCCATGCTCTGCATGGGAACGAGGGATTATGAAACAGAGACATTCCCTACTCCCCACTCCCTAGTTAAAATTTAATCTTGTCTATAAGTATTATTTTTAGCATCCATTAACCACATTTTTTCGAGGAATACTCTTCGCCGACGGATAACAACAGTACGATATCTTTTATAAGTTGTCATTCCCAGTAATAGAACTATAGGTAAAGAAATGATAAAAAAGCCTATAAGATTGAGGGTATAGGCATCAGCAGCACCCTTAGTATAAGTATTAACATTTGTGGTTGGCTGAGTGCTGATGTGATGTGGCATTGATACCTCCGGAGATTTTTTTAGTGGAACTAACCGAGACTTCACAGAGAACGTTTCATTTTACGCAATACTCCGATAAATTTCCGGGTACATTGTTAAATTCAAGCTCTTTCCCTTTGTGCCGTCATGGTCTTACTGCTTTTGTACAGATAAGTCAAGATAGTATAAATACTTAAGCTTGAATCAAGTCTTGTATTTTTTGTCTCAATATGGTATTGACAGAATGAAATCCATTCTTTACAAGATCGTATTTGATGTGGACTAACGTCCTAACATACAACCAAAAATCCAAAATCCAAAATCTAAAATTCAACGTCTAATAATGCTTTACAGACGATTTGGGCGCACAGAGTTAAAAATGCCTGTTTTTTCCTGCGGTGGCATGAGATATCAGTATAAATGGCAGGATGTGCCACAGTGGCAAGTCCCCCGCGATCGCCAGGAAAATCTAGAAGCGACGATTCGACGGGCAGTAGAATTGGGAATTAATCATATTGAAACTGCTCGTGGTTACGGTAGTTCTGAAATGCAGTTGGGAAGAATCTTGCCAACTTTTGAGCGCGAAGAGTTGATTGTTCAAACCAAAGTCAACCCTAAAGCTGATGTTAAAGAATTCCAACGAGATTTTGAAAAATCGCTAAAAAATCTTCGCCTGGACTACGTTGACTTACTAGCAATACACGGTATTAACAATCCTGAATTATTGCATGACAGCATTCGTCCTGGTGGTTGCTTGGAGTTCGTACATAAACTTCAGGCACAAGGAAAAGTTAAATTTATCGGTTTTTCTACACATGGTGCAACAGATATTATTATTCAAGCAATAAATACTAACCAGTTTGACTACGTTAACTTACATTGGTATTACGTTAATCAAGCCAACTGGACTGCTATTGAAGCTGCAACCCGCCTTGACATGGGCGTATTTATCATTAGCCCATCTAATAAAGGAGGAATGTTATATGAACCACCAGAAAAACTAGTAGAACTTTGTAAGCCTTTAAGCCCAATGGTCTTTAATGATTTATTTTGTTTAAGCCATTCCCAAGTTCATACATTAAGCGTGGGTGCAGCTAAACCGCAAGATTTTGACGAACACTTAAAAACATTAGATTTACTAGACAACGCATCGGAAATTTTGCCAGATATTTTGGCTAGGTTGGAAGAAGAAGCAATAGCAGTTATGGGAGAAGATTGGGTCAAAACCTGGCATGTTAATTTACCAACCTATGATAAAACCCCAGGTCATGTGAATATTCCAGTGATTTTGTGGTTGAGAAATTTAGCTGTGGCATACGATATGCTGGACTATGCCAAAATGCGTTATAACTTGCTTGGCAATGGCGGTCATTGGTTTCCTGGTAGTCAAGCAGACAAAATAAGTCAATTAGACTTGCAGGAATGCCTCAGTCGCAGTCCTCACGCAGATAAAATTCCTCGTTTTTTAACAGAAGCACATGAGATGTTAGCAGGTGAAGCAAGGCAGCGATTGTCACAAAGTTAGTTAGTGGTTAGTGGTTAGTGGTTAGTGGTTAGTGGGAAAATAAGGACTGCTCAATGAAAACATTCGTCGCAGTAAAGTTTTATGAGTGTTAATCGTCGTCATTTCTTGTTTTTACTAGGGTCTGGGGCCGGGGTTTTAGCGTTAGATGCTGGTGCTTTTGCACAAAAGACTCCTAGCGGAAACCAGCCTAAATCTAATGCACCAGGTGCTATCCAACTACCACGATTACCCTACGCGTACAATGCGTTAGAGCCTCATATCGATGCAAAAACAATGCAGTTTCATCACGATAAACACCATGCGACTTATGTAAAAAACTTGAATGTGGCATTCAATAAACATCCAGAACTCAAAGGGAAAAGTGTTGCAGACCTTCTTCGCAATCTGAACAATGTACCAGACGATATTCGTACAACGGTACGTAATAATGGTGGTGGTCATGTTAACCATGCGATGTTTTGGAGAATTATGAAGCCAAAAGGTGGGGGAGAACCAACAGGTGCGATCGCATCCGCAATTACAGAAACTTTTGGCAGTTTTTCCAGTTTTAAAAAGCAGTTTAATGAAGCTGGTGTTGGTCGTTTTGGCAGTGGTTGGGTTTGGTTAGTACGTACTAAAAATGGCGACCTGACTGTAATGACGACACCCAATCAAGATAGTCCCATAGTTGAAGGAAACTACCCAATTATGGGTAATGACATATGGGAACACGCATATTACCTCAAGTATCAAAATCGTCGTGCCGATTATTTAAATGCATGGTGGAACGTCTTGAACTGGGATGAGATTAACAAGCGTTTTGCCGCATCAAGTAAAAGGTAGTAGGAGAATCGCGTTTCTCATTGCTCCTCATCTTCAAAGGGGAACTTGAGTTCCCCACTCACTTTTGTAACTTGGCTGACAATTTTAAGAAGGATTTTGACAAAAATTATTAAGATAATTGTAAAGCTCGCGAAATAAAGGACATCTTTGTTGAACTTCATTTGGCTGTATTTGCAATAATAGCAAAGGAGTATGTAATCCTTTAGAAAAGCGTGTTTCGCTTGGCTCGAACTCATCTAAAACACTTGA
The DNA here is from genome assembly GCF_000346485.2 of Scytonema hofmannii PCC 7110. Lineage (NCBI taxonomy): Bacteria > Bacillati > Cyanobacteriota > Cyanophyceae > Nostocales > Scytonemataceae > Scytonema > Scytonema hofmannii. Next base: position 883,679 of record NZ_KQ976354.1, on the reverse strand, counting down.
CTCAATAAGCGCCTCTGATAGCTTTTCATGACAACAGTCTCTTTCAGGGTTATATTCACTAAATGATTCTGGACAATCGAAGGGAATATTTCTTTGTGTACTTAGCCACCAGCGCATACGTTGATGTCTGTCCCTAAAATCTGAATGTCTAGCTATTGAATTATTCCAATCTGCTATAATCCAAGATTCCAGTTCAGGAGCAGCAAACCCAACAAATTGTGTAATTTTAGCACTTTCTGGTATTTTTGATATTGCTGCCAAAATTTTTTCTCTTTGATTCTCTGGGTTTCGGCAATCTAAATCGTCAAAAACTAAAATTAGATCGCATTGATTTGGTTCGTATTGTAAGGTAATAGGTAGTTGCTCACTGATTTGAGTAATTAAGCTTTGACCCGTTCTTCCATAACTAACTCCTTTATATTGTTAGCATTGTAAAATTGCCATTTAGAAAAAAATTCAACCAAATCTCTTCTAATTCTGTAAACAGGAGTACTTTCAGGAGGATATTCACTATCTTCTAGTAATCGAGGAATGGAAGAAAGACCTAAAAAATTAGTATTAATATTTTCTAAAGGCTTAAAATGAGTTTCTGCATTTTGTAGTGAAGTCTTATAAACTGATACAACACCTTTTCCTACTTCTCTATTATGAAATTGATAGTAATAGAAAGGTGGCGATACAGCTGATTCATCTAAATCTTCTCCACTATATAGAAATTCTTGGGCAATGCTAACTCTAGGTGTATTTTTATCAACATAAATTTTCAAATCAAGGATTCCGCTATCTTTTCCGGAAAGACTAGTTTGTGAAATTTGCCAAAAACAATATGCCAGCCTTACTACAGCAGGACTTGCCATAGTACCATCTAAAATTTTATTACCACCAATTTGGGTAACTGAATTCTCAAAACTACCGATCCCCCGACTTTCATCAGGAATATTAGTTAGGCTATCTTTTAAAAATTTTAAGCAATTGATAAAGTTGCTTTTGCCTGAGCCATTTGACCCGATAAATATATTGAGGTTTGTGAGATTAGCTTCTTTATCTAAGGACAAATTTTTATAATTTTTGGTAGCTAGAAAGCGAAGAAGAGGTTGATTCATGGCGTTGGAAGTCAGTTTGTAGATGGCTAATTGTTATGAGAATTGTAGTTTTTCATGAACGTCTCATAAATTGTATATAAAAATCCTAATAGGTAACAATTTCTGTGTCTAGATCCCCGACAACTTCTGCGAAGTCGGGGATCTGACTTTCCATGCTTAGGGATTTCCAAGAAATAAATTACCACTACTTGTGGTACGGGCGTCCCCGCCCGTCTTATACTAGTGACGGCTCGTGTCGCCCGTACCACAAGAGATATTTGAAAACTTTTTTGTTTGGAAGTCCCTTAAAGAGGTTTTTGCGTAGGGACACCAACAGCACGAGGAAACTGAGATGGTGTAGTTGCTACTTTCCGTAAGTAAAGACAGTGACGAATGCTGTGAGTGAGGGGAGTCGTAAATTCTTCAACAGATTCAATTGTCCCACCTAGTTGTTGAACAGCATTTTTTAAAGATTTTGCTTCATCTTCCATCCAATTACCCCGGTAAATGACGGCTAGCCCACCTTGTTTCAACAACGGTAAGGTATATTCAGCGCAGACAGAAGCTGTTCCGACAGCACGGATGAGAGCAACATCATAGCATTGTCGGTGTTGGATCTGATGGCTAATCTCTTCTGCTCTGCCAGTCACCGTTTTAATGTTAGTTAGGTGAAGCTCGTCTTTCACTCGATCGAGAAAAGCAATTTTTTTCCGAGTGGAGTCTAGAAGAGTTACAGTACCATGAGCAACAGTAATCGCTATTGGGATACCTGGAAAACCAGCACCAGTTCCAATGTCGATAAAAGTGGGGAATTTTGGATTTTGGATTTTGGATTTTGGATTTTGGATTGGGGATTGGAGATTGGAGATTAGGACAGATGAGGGTGTGAGTTCTTCTGTGTCCCCTGTATTTTCTTGTGCTTGTCCTGAAAGCAAAAAAGCAATTCCCCGTAGAGAATCCCAAAGATGCTTCTCCCAAAACTCTTGAGGCTCGGTAATGCGGGTTAAATTCTGCTGGCTGTTCCCGGATAAAATTAACTCGTAAAGCTTTTGAAACAGCTCTTGCTGGTGGACTGTGGGAGTCCAATTCATGGTTTGCTGCCAGATATTTACCATATCCGGCAAAAAAGGCGAATTCAAGTTATTCACAATTTAAGAGTTTACCGATACACTTTTGCTATGCCAATGGCTGTATCAAGCAGTATTTTAAGTTACATTTTTTAGTAAAAATGCTACGAATTTTTTACAGTAGCATCTTGCATTAACTCTGACAACTGCTTAGTATTTTAATCCTTGGCTGATATATCAAATCTCTTCCTTGAGTTTATCAAGGATACACAAAACCCTGCCTTATTCGACCATGAAAAAATCTACTACTTTAACAACTGCATTTTTCGTAACTTGCGCTATGCTGCTAACAGCATGCGGTAGCAGTCCTACCAATAGCACCAATACGGGAACTAACGGTAACACCAGTACGAGTTCTACAACCAACACGGCTATAACGACAGACACATCTAGTGAAATTCCCATCGGTATTGCCTTTGCACAAACCAGTAACGTAGCTTTGCTTGGTCAAGAAGGCGTTGCTGGGGCAAAAATTGCCGAAAAATATTTTAATGATAAAGGTGGTGTTAATGGTACTCCCATTAAACTGGTGTTCCAAGACACTAGTGGTGATGAAGCAGGAGCTATTAACGCTTTTCAAACTTTAATTAACAAAAATAAAGTTGTTGGGATTGTTGGTCCAACTTTATCGCAGCAAGCTTTCGCCGCCGATCCGTTTGCCGAAAAATCTAAAGTGCCGGTGATTGGAGCATCAAATACTGCAAAAGGAGTTCCAGAAATAGGTGATTATGTTGCGCGTGTATCCGCACCTGTTTCTATTGTTGCACCTAATTCAGTCAAAGCTGCTCTTAAACAAAATCCTAACATTAAGAAAGTAGCAGTCTTTTTCGCACAAAATGATGTTTTTAGTAAATCGGAAACAGAGATTTTTCAGAAAACAGTTAAGGATCAAGGATTGGAAATTATAACAGTTCAAAAATTTCAAACAACTGATACCGACTTTCAAGCCCAAGCCACTAATGGTATTAATTTAAAACCAGATTTAATCATTATTTCTGGCTTGGCTGCTGATGGTGGGAATTTAATCCGACAATTGAGGGAATTGGGTTATAAAGGTTTAATCATTGCGGGAAATGGGCTGAACACGGGGAAAGTATTCGCAGTGTGTCAAGCATTTTGTGATGGTGTCATTATTGCTCAAGCTTACAGCCCTGAATATTCTGGACAAGTTAACAAAGAATTCCGTGCTGCTTATTTAAAGCAATATAATGAAGAACCGCCCCAGTTTAGCGGTCAAGCTTTTGCAGCAGTGCAAGTGTATGTCGAAGCTCTGAAATCTTTGGATAAAAAATCGAAAATTGGTACATTACCCTTGCCTCAACTGCGTACAGAATTAAATAAAGAGCTACTATCAGGCAAGTACAATACTCCTCTTGGTGAGATTGCTTTTACTCCTGTAGGCGACGTGATTCAAAAAGAATTCTATGTGGCTCGAATTACGATGGATAAAAATGCAAAGAAAGGGAAATTTGCAATTTTAAAGTAGTCATCAATTACATACACTAAAACGTGGGAATTTGGGCATGGGGCATTGGGCAATGGGCATGGGCTATTATTCTCCATTCCCCACTCCCTACTCCCTACTCCCCACTCCCCAAAAGATGAACATCAGTCTATTTTTACAACAATTTCTGAACGGGTTATCTATTGGTAGCGCCTACGCTATTTTTGCCTTGGGATACACCCTGGTTTACTCAATTTTAGGCATTATTAATTTGGCTCATGGTGCAGTTTTTACCTTGGGGGCATATTTTACGTATGCACTTATGGGTGGGACTTTTGGATTTAATGGTGTACTAGCTAATGCAACTCTGCCAATACAATTACCATTCCCTGTCGCCATGATTTTGGGAAGTATTTTTGCAGGGTTGGTTGGTGTGGCGATTGAAGGCATTGCCTTTCTCCCTTTACGACAACGGGGTTCTGACCCATTGCTAACGGTTGTTTCTAGCTTGGGTGTAGCGGTGGTTATTGTTAACTTAATACAGTATTTAGTTGGTGCAGAAAGTTATACTTTTCCAGAAAATACTTACGGTAACTTGCCAGCTGCTATCAACTTTGGTACAGCAGAAAATCCGATTCCTATTCGTAGCGTTCAGTTGGTAATTTTTGCCGTATCTGTGATAGTTGTGACAATTCTGACTTATTTTATTAGTAACACAAAGTACGGTAAGGCAATGCAGGCGATCGCAGAAGACCCTACTACCTCAAGTTTATTGGGAATTAATAGCGATCGCTATATCGTACTGACATTTTTCATCAGCAGTTTCATTGCAGGCGTGGCGGGAACTCTCGTCGCCACAAGTGTCAGCATCGCTGGACCCTACTTTGGGCTTGGTTTTGGGTTGAGGGGTTTATCGGTGATTGTACTGGGCGGGTTGGGTAGCATCCCTGGTGCAGTATTGGGAGGTTTACTTATCGGGTTAGTAGAGGCGTTTGTCCCTGGCGAGTATTCTGGTTATAAAGATGCCGTTGCTTTTGGCATTTTGTTTATTATGCTGTTAGTGCGACCTCAAGGTTTACTTGGTCGTCGGTTTATTCAAAAAGTCTAGTCTATGGAGAGCCGGAATATGTCATCTACAGCAATTGCCACCATGGTAAAAATGATGGAGTCATTACCTGAAGACTTACAAAACCAAATTGTTGAACATCTCCGGGAGTATATTGAAGATTTAAGAGATGAGATGCAATGGGATGCTACGTTTCAAAAAACTCAGCACAAACTTGTAGCTGCTGCTCGACAAGCTAAACAGGAAATTGCGGAAGGAAAGGCTGCACCACTAGACTATGACCAGTTATGAAGTCTGCTACTTTACTTTCCTTTTGGGAAACTTATAGTTCTTTAAACGATGACGCTAAAAATAGTGCGAGAAAAGCATATCGCTTGTGGAAACAAAACCCATTTCACCCATCTTTACACTTTAAATGTATTAATCAGGAGGAAAGTATTTGGTCTGTTAGAATAACCCGTAGCTACCGAGCTATTGGTATTTTGGAGGGTGATACAGTCACATGGTTTTGGATTGGTAAACATGACGATTATGAGAGGTTTTTCTCATAACTACATTACAGTGACAACACTTTATGACTGAATTTTTTACAACTTATGGAGCTCTTATCGTCTCTATGGTATTGGGGGCGCTCCTAGGGCTATCTCTGTACTTACCTCTCATGGCTGGACAATTGTCTCTAGCAAGCCCTGGCTTTTATGCTTTGGGTGGGTACATTGCTGCTATTCTCTCTACAACTGTTTTTTCTACTACAGGAGTGTTTCCTGTTCCACTTCTATTGCTGGAAATGTTGATAGCGGGTATCGTTTCTGGTGTACTGGGAGTAGTAGTAGGAGTCCCAGCACTGCGGTTGCGGGGGATTTATTTAGCGATCGCGACCATTGCTTTTGTAGAAGTCCTGCGAGTCTTAGCCCTAAACTTAGATATTACAGGTGGGGCTGTGGGTATTTTTGGTGTCCCGCAACCTTTCTCTGAACCAATTGAATATTTATGGATTGCACTGCCATTATTAATTGTAAGTATGGTGCTTATTTACCGCTTAGAACGTATAAAAGTTGGCAGGGCGTTCGTAGCAATTCGTGAGGATGAATTAGCTGCAGGTGCAATGGGTATAAATCCGACTTACTATAAAGTACTGGCATTCACTCTAGGGTGTATTCTTGCAGGAGTTGTTGGTGCTATTAGTGCTCATGTTCTCAATACATGGAATTCACGTCAAGGTACCTTTGATAGCAGTATCAACTACCTCACTTTTGTGTTAATTGGTGGATCGAGAACTTTTTTAGGTTCGGTAGTAGGAGGTATGGTATTCACAGCTTTACCGGAGGTGTTAAGAGCAATGGCAGATACAAGCGCTATACCCCCATGGTTGGCACAATTATTGCGAGATGGCAGGTTAATTATTTTTGGACTGCTGATCGTTATTGGGACTATCTTTTTTCCCCAAGGTCTTGTAACTCCAGATTTATTCAAGAACCGTAGAAAGCGCCGCAGACCAGTGACCAGTGACCAGTGACCAATGACAAAAACTCAAAATTCTGAATTATCTTTATTAGAAGCAAAAAACTTAACTCGCCGTTTTGGGGGTTTAGTAGCAGTCAATAATGTATCTTTTCATGTAAATAAATATGAAATTTTTGGACTAATTGGTCCTAACGGTGCTGGGAAGACTACTCTGTTTAATTTAATTACAGGCTTAATTACACCTTCTAGCGGTCAGTTAATTTATCAAGATAAAGAAATTTCTCAATTGCGTCCCCATCAAATTGCAGGTTTAGGGATTGCGCGGACATTTCAAAATATTCGCTTGTTTGGTGAACTCTCAGCTTTAGAAAATGTTGTTATAGCACGGCATTTGCATACGAAGAGTAGTATGATACAGGGAATGTTGGGATTGCCTCCTGCTCCAAAAGAAGAACAACACAGCAAACGAAGAGCGGTAGAATTATTAGGGCTTGTTGGTTTAAGCGATCGCCTAGAAGAAAAAGCTAAAAACTTTGCCTATGGTGACCAAAGGCGGTTAGAAATTGCCCGTGCTCTGGCTTTAGAACCACAGGTGTTACTTTTAGATGAACCTGCAGCAGGTATGAATCCTAATGAAAAACATCAACTGAGTGAGTTTATCCGCAACCTACGCGAAAGTTTTAACTTAACTATCGTTTTGATTGAGCACCATGTTCCTTTAGTTATGGGTTTGTGCGATCGCATTGCTGTTTTAGATTTTGGTCAACTCATTGCGTTGGGGGAACCATCTGTTGTCAGAAATAACCCAGCTGTGATTGAAGCATATTTGGGTAATGATTAAGTATATTAACCGCAGATGAACGCTGATGAACGCTGATAATTTGAGGATTTTGGAGATTAAAGACCTCTATGTGAATTATGGAGGTATTCAAGCTTTAGAGAATATTAATTTGTTTATTCATAGTGGTGAAGTGGTAACTCTTGTAGGTGCTAATGGTGCAGGGAAAACAACGACTCTCCGCGCTATATCTAAGGTAGTTAATCCTCGTCGTGGTGAGATTCTGTATAACGGACGCAATATCACTCGCCGTCAGCCTCATGAAGTTGTGCAACTCGGTATTGCTCACTCTCCGGAAGGGCGGAGGGTATTAGCACGGCAAACTGTGTATGATAATTTGTTATTGGGTGCTTATATTCGCAGCGATCGAGCAGAAATTAAAGCAGATATTCAGCAACAATTTGAGTTATTTCCCCGTTTGTCACAAAGGCGCAATCAATTGGCGGGAACTTTAAGTGGGGGGGAACAACAAATGCTAGCTATAGCCCGCGCTTTAATGAGTAGACCCAAGCTTTTGCTGTTAGATGAGCCTAGTTTGGGTTTAGCACCTACTATAGTGAGAGAAATTTTTAGCATTATTGAAAATTTACGTGCTACTGGTGTGACTATTTTGTTGGTTGAACAAAATGCCAACCTTGCTTTACAAATTGCAGATCGCGGTTATGTTTTGGAAGCTGGTTGCATTACTCTATCAGGTAGAGCATCGGAATTGATGACTGATGAGCGAGTCAGGAAGGCTTATTTGGGGTAATTAGCTTGCATTTGTACTCAATATGTAATGGAGTAAGCTAATAATTCTTTAACTTGCACAACCTCAGTAAACTTAGCTCTTGTGGGACGGGCGTCCTCGCCCGTTCTCGAAGTATAAATTAAAAGCGCAACAGCTTATGCTTGTAGTGCATTAATTGTATATATTTTTACTATTTGCACTTAATTGATAAGAGCGTTTTTTCATTTATCCCAAGCAGCCAGCTTTTGTTACTTTTGATGAGTTATGTAATAAAATATACTTTACGGAATTGAAAACATCACTTTCAAAAAACTTGCCGATCTACTGAATGTACTTGTAAGCTCTTCCAAAAAGCTCTATGAGCCTTGCAGTCCATTTTATTAAATATACACACGTAAAAAAAATACGATATAATATATACTAAATGTATCCTGCTAATAACCGCGCATGACCAACCTCCAATCTGCATCTACCTAATGTCAATCAAAAGACCTTTAATGAATTAGCTTGAGGTTGGTTTGCTTAATCGTTAACTTTTGTCTTTAACTGGCTGATAAAACTTATTGAAATTTGTTAAATTCAATCAAAGAGCAAAAGTCATGGGTGAATGCAAGGCGTTTTTATTTTGGTAACGACCGATATGATTTCTCTTGTAATTAGATGCCTGACAGATTACTACACCTAGATGATGTAAAAAACATAAAAAAACCAGAACAAGTAGCAGCAATATTTCAAAAACTTGGGTACAAAACCATTTGCCAATTGCTAGATGTTACAGATTTAGAACTTTCAAAGGGAAGTACTCAAGCTGTTAATCAGGTCTACTTAATTGCAAACCAAGGAAATGCAGAGTTACAGGTTCTTCTGTTTAAACTTAAACCATCGGAATGGTTTTCGCTTGATACAGTTACTTATAGAATGCAAGCTATTGCCAACAACCTCTGTCAGCGATTGTCTTACTTTTTATTATTATGCACAAGAGACTACAGCCAGTTAATGCTCGTCAGTCCTCGTATTAGCTTTGATGCTCAAATGAAATTGAGGCTCAAAATTAATAAATGTTTGATAAACACTGCTGATCCTAGTTATCATGACCTAAATCGATTAGAAAAAATCGCTGCTTTTACACTTGACCCCCAAACGCTTCACCACATTCAACATGAAGCACTTAGATTTAGAGAAACTCAAAAGCAATACGAAGCCCAAGATTCAGTTCGCTGGTATCTGCAACAAATTAGTCGAATTAAATTGTTAAACAAATACTCACGCTCCAGCAATACTTCTCTCACTAAGATTGGGAGAAGGTCTGAGTCAGCTTTATCGGTACTGCCAAACTATAGCTAACTATGGAAACCAAGGTTTCGCCTTAGATACCACAGCCATTAAAACAGTCAGAAATCAGACTCTGTGGGAAGCCGATGTTACTGCTTTAGGTAAGCAAGTCGAAGGTTGGTGGACTCAAGCACCACGTTTAAATATGATTTATGGTCCTGCTAAGGCAGTTTGGAATGAGTGGATAAAGCCAAATCAACTTATTTACTCTCTCATATTGCCAATTCAACAAAACGATTTAAGCAAGCTAGATGTTGTTAAAAATTATGTGGGGCAATTGTCTTCTGAAACCCAAATTAATGATGAAGTCAAACGCAAACAACGGGAACTAGGTCTAATTCGTGGTAGTAGTGATACCATCACTGGTATGGCTCTCAATCAGATTCGCCAGCACGTTCGGGAAGCCGTCGATTTTGCTCGTCAGTGGATTTCTCTACAAGAACCTCGCATGAGCAATGGTAATAATTACAACCACAGTCAAGCACAACAATTGCAACAAGACTTGGCAAATCTTCACACTCATGTCTTACAAGAACTGAATGCTTTTGATAAGAGAAATTCATCAGTCTTGCTAAAAGCAGGAGTTTATTGTTGCAAAAAAGCAATAGAAAATATTAGCAATCTTTTTGAACTAAATGCTACATTACCAACGGTAGAACCTAAAAAGCGAAAAACTAAGCAAGAAGATGATGACATACTGCGGAACGATGCCCTTGTTGCTTTAATGAAATCCCTGTATCTAAAACGACTAGAAAGTTCTCTAATTGCATTTGAAAGCAGTATCTGCAAGCAGAGGGATTTTCAAGAAAGATTTTTTACCTTGTTACAACAGGGTAAGCTGCTAGACAGCAAGAATTTTCGCAAGATTCTAGCAGCAGAGACAGATGAAGAAGATAATATTTCTGTTGATGAGTTAATTGAATCTTTGGAAGAAATTGACCTCAACGATTACCAAATTGATGAGTTACGCGGTCGGATTCAATCAGACCTTAATATCCTCAACAGTATTCATCATCAACTATTGCAAATTCAAAAAAATGTAGAAATAGGACAAGACTCCGACCTCAAGCTAGCAGAATTTAAACAACGAATTGTTTGTCGATCAAGACCAATATCATGAAATTGAAGAAGAAAGAGAAAGCAATCCATCAGAAATCATTGAGGAAGAAGATATTCAGCTAGTTTGTTACCAGTGGTTTCAAGCAGAATAGCGAGCGCTTCTTAAATTTCTAAAGTTCTAGCCTGGGTAAATATCCTGACTTTTCACGTTATGTGGAAAAGGCAATTGTAACGGTTTCTCCAACCCTTGTGTTTTCGTTAGCTATTATCAATAAATTCAAGTTATTGATAATAAGCCTGTGGAAAAAGTAACGTAATTTCGTTGGTTGAGGACTTACCATGAAAAGTCAGGTAAATATCGGGAGCATCCACTTTTGGCAGATCGACTTTTTTAGACAAACGGTATAGTCAGGTTTCTGGCATCAAAGAACTATGTTTCTTCCGAAAGTGGATGCTCCCTAAAGATCAAGCTAGAATCTCTAAAAAGGCAGGCTTGATTGTAGAACAACTGAGCGAACAAAATGGGAAGCCGCGACTTTTTGTCATCGAAGATGCCCTTTCAGCAAGCACTTCTCGCCGTCGCTTAGCTGTGTCCAAAAAATTCAGAGTCAATGCTGAAGTCTGCTCCCCTTGATTGCCAAGAATCTAGTTCTTGGGCGCGATCGCATACTACACAAACTTTTTCAATCTATTTAAGCAGTAGCGACATAAGTATCTAAGTAAGGTGGACAAGGATGTCTACTACATATGTGATGATTTATTTCTAGACAATATAGCTTGCTTTCGCGCTCATGTTAAACGTGTAAAGTTAGTGTTTTTTCTCTAGAAAAATCTAAAACCCTACAGAAAATTTTACAAGAAAAATTTCCGGAATATTGTATTATGAGTGAAAGAGGAAGTGCTCAAGTTGACTGCAAGAGCACTTCCTCAAAAAAATAACGTAAATTTAATTCTGGAGTGATCTTAGCATGACTAAAGCACCGGAAACAGCTCCTGCTGTGGATTTTTCTGAAACAGTTGCCGGAGAAGTTCAACTTCTCATCCGTAGACTCGCTAAACCGGGTAAAGACCTGGTAAAGGAAGTTATAAGCGAGATTAGCTACACAAACCCGTCTTTATTACTAGGAGCCGCTAAAATTGGGCAATTATTGTTATTCCTCAAAGAAAGACTCAAGCCCAAACAGTATGAAGAAGCCCTGGTCAATTCTCTAGGATGGATATCAGGCATTGCCAACCAGCTATTGAAGCTAGCCCCCATACTTGGAAACTTCACCACCAAACAACTTGATAAAATTAATCACAACCTGTCCCCATCAGCACTCTACAAATTAGCCACAGGTCGGACGCCAGTAGAGGTGATAAAGTCCATGCTGGAAAAAGCTTGTACCCAAGAGGTTTCCAAAAAAGATATTCAACTCGAAACCAAGAAACATAAAGAGAATCAACCGAAAAAACAGCCGACGCCATGGAGATATGCTGGTAATGGTAGAGAATACCAGCCACCCAGAATTTCTGAAAAAGTCGGCTTGATTGTGGAACAACTCAGCGAACAAAACGAAACGCCGCGACGTTTTGTTATCGAAGAGGCGGTTTTGTTGCTAGGAGAGAAATTCCAGCAAGTACTTCTCGCTGTAGCTTAATATTTACTAGAATTTAGTGACAGCCTAGTAAAAGAAAAAACTTTCAATGTCTTGCATTCGCCTTTTATCGCCTTTGACTGCTACTAATGAGAACTTAATTGAGGTTTATCAAAGCGATTATGGTATTCTCTACCAGGGTGATTGTCTCAAGTTTTTAAATACTCTTCCTGATACCTGTGTCGATCTAGTATTTGCCGATCCGCCTTTCAACTTAGGTAAGGATTACGGCAAAGGTGTGAACGACCAGATGAAATCTGAGGAATACCTTGAATGGTCAAAACAGTGGCTGAGCGAAAGCATTCGTGTTTTGAAGCCAGGAGGTAGTTTATTTGTTTTTAACTTGCCTAAATGGTGTATTGAGTATGGTGCATACCTAAACCAAAAAGGTATGCTTTTTCGCCACTGGATTGCATGCAGGATGCCTAAAGCTTTTCCTCGTGGCAAGCGAATGTCCCCTGCTCATTATGGATTGCTTTACTATCCGAAAGGAGAACCCACTGTTTTCAATAAAGTATATACACCCATTCAAGTTTGCCGACACTGTGGAGGAGAAATTCGAGATTACGGCGGACATCGTAAAAAGCTAAATCCCCAAGGCATCAATTTGATGGATATTTGGGATACTCCTGAAGATGTCTGGGAAGATGCATCAGGCGATCGCACCGAGGAAACTTTTTGGACAGAACTTGAGGAAATATGGAGTGATATTCCCCCAGTACGACACCGCCAATATAAAACAAGGGGCGCAAATGAATTAGCTCCTCCGCATGCTAGAACGTATCATTGCCATGGCATCAAACCCAGGACAAATAGTTATCGATCCCTTTGGCGGTTCTGGGACTACATTCTATGCGGCAGAAAAGTTGCGTCGGTATTGGCTAGGTACAGAAATTGGTGATGTTGAGCCAGCAGTAAAGCGACTTAGTGATTTAGCAAATGGGAAACTTGAAGAATGGGAATCAGCTAGGGGAAAGAAAAAAATGAAAATTTTACATAATGATTCAAAACAACTAGATTTATTTTCTTAAAAATTAGAGGTAAGTTTTTAGAGGCGCTCTAGATGAAAGCACGACCATCTGTTCCTTTTGTGATTCTTGCCACGTTGCTGTCTTGGGCATCATGTTCAACTACATTGAAACGCTCAGATCCCCAATGTCTTAAAGAAGTTGGGGATCTTGTTTCTCACAAATGATTTAAGATTACTATAGTTGTGTTCCCATAGTAGTAAAAGTATTGTTTATATATAGGCAAAAGCATTATGGCAACCCCAACCGACCAGAAGCAAAAACTCACCTTTGAGCAATTTGTTGAGCAGTATCCTGAGGATGGTCGTTTTGAGTTGGTAAATGGAGAGATTGTGAGAATACAAGCAACTAGGCAGCACGATGATGTAGCAGATTTTATAGCTAAACAATTAGACAAAGAAGTTGACCGTCTTAGCTTGAACTATAAGGTGTCTGGTAGAATTACAATCGCAACTGTAACTAAAGATGGTCAAGAGCAAGGACGCTTTCCTGATGTCAGTGTAGTCAGCTTGGACATATGGCGTACCAATCGTTCTGCATACTCTGCACTACGCGAACCATTGCAAGTTGCTGTGGAAGTGGTATCAACAAACTGGGAAGATGATTACATTGATAAGCTAGACGAGTATCAACGTCTGAGGATTCCTGAGTATTGGATTGCAGACTACCTAGCTATTGGTAGTAGAGTTTATCTGGGAAAACCCAAGGTTCCTACTGTTTTTGTTTACCAATTAGATGATAAAGGAGTTTACCAACCTATTGCCTATAGAGGCAGCGATCGCATAATCTCCCCTACATTTCCAGAATTACAATTAACTGTTGATCGGATTTTAAGCATTTAGTTATAAAGTAAATCTTAAATTTTAAAAAAAATATATTGCGTAGCTTGGGTTGAGGAACGAAACCCAAGCTACAGGGTCTTACCAATGACAAATGACGATCTTCACTAGTTAGCTATACTTGTGACGACTTACTTAAATTTACAGTATTTGAAAGTCACTCAAAAGCTTATAATACGTTCTTGGACAATTCAAAAGCATTCCCTCCTTCGCTACATCCCAATTGTCTCATCGGAATTGTTCTTAATTAATCACTCATAATACTGAGGTAACTACAATGGATTCTCGAATAGAAAAATTGCTAAATCGCCAAATAGAGTTGATTGAAAGGTTACAAGATAGATCTGATGAAATCTTGGATTGGAGAACTTCTCCTGAGAACGCAGAAGCTGTTTTAGGATATTTTGAGGCTCTAGAATGTGCAGTGGAAAGCTTAGAGGGCTTGTCGGAATTTTATCAAGAGTCAAAAGATTGGAATTTAGAGGAGAAAAAAGAGCGCAAGAGCGATCGCGACAAAGATGATGAGGACAGAAATGACTACCGCATAAGCAGTCGCGATCGAGAAGACAGGGATGAATATCAAGATAGAAGACGATTATAGCTGCATCTTGCTCACCATCCCTATCGAAGCTCAGGAACTATATTTCATCCCAACCCATTTACTTGCAATAGGCATTCGCCAACCGATGCCAAAAGCGCGATCGGTAATCTTTAACCCCGGAGGAGCCTGCCTCCTTTTAAATTCTGCACGCGCCACTAAATCGATGACTCTGTCCACAGTCACCGGATCGTGACCTGCTGCAACAATTTGTACTGGGGATTGGTGGCGGTGAATCAAGCGTTCCAAGATATCATCCAAAACATCGTAGGACGGAAGAGAATCTTGGTCAACTTGACCCGGTTTAAGTTCCGCGCTAGGTGCTTTAGTCAGGACGTTTTCTGGAATTATAGATTGAGAATTGGAAGACATTTGCTCCAATCCCCACTTCCCACTCAAGAGTGCCTGATTGTTCAACCACCGACAAATGGAATAAACACGAGTTTTAGGAACATCAGCGATCGCTGCCAATCCACCATTCATATCCCCATAAAGAGTGCAGTAACCAACTGCAATTTCTGATTTATTACCAGTCGATAAGAGGAGATGACCAAATTTGTTAGAAATAGCCATCAACAAATTCCCCCTAATTCGGGATTGAAGATTCTCCTCTGCCAATCCAAACTCCGTCCCTGCAAACAACTCGGCTAAGGTATTGTCATAACCTTCCATCAATTTCCCTATAGGTAGGATATGAGTTTTGATCCCCAGATTATTTGCCAATGCTAAAGCGTCACCAATCGAATGATCCGAACTATAAGGTGAAGGCAAAAGAACACCGAGGACATTTTCTTGACCAACTGCTGTAGTAGCAACAGCAGCAACCAATGAAGAATCTATACCACCACTCAAACCCAGCACAACTTTAGAAAAGCTGCACTTACGCACGTAATCCCGCAATCCCAAAACCAAAGCGTGCCATATTTCCTCATCTTCAGACTCATATCTTGGTGCAATGGAACCCACTTGCAAATCCCTCTGCACCTCATCAAATTCCACCACAACCAAGTCTTTCTCAAAACCAGAAGCACGGCACACCATTTCACCTTGACGGTTGAGGGCAAAACTTCTGCCATCAAAAATTAAATCGTCATTTCCCCCAACCTGATTCGCGTAGACAACGGGTTGCTGATAGCGCACGGCACTATGTCTGAGCATTTCTTCTCGAAACCGCTGTTTTCCAAAACTGTAGGGAGAAGCCGACAAATTTACCACCAAATCTACACCTAAAATGGCTAAGTCAGCAATTGGATTTGTGGTGTAACTGCGTTTGCCCCAGAATTCTTCATCATTCCACAAATCTTCGCAAATAGTTACGCCAATATTAATATCATCTAAAGAAAAATAATTCGCTTTTAATCCAGGTTCAAAATAGCGGTTTTCGTCAAATACATCATAAGTAGGCAAAAGCCGTTTGTGAAAAATCTGCTGTACCTGACCTTTTTCCAACAAAGCAATGCTATTAAATAACGTTTTGCCACCATTGCTATGTGCTTTTATATTTTCATCAACAGTTCCTACCAAAACAGCAAGTTCAGGCGGCAAATCCCTTGCTAATTGTTGCAAATTAAAATCCATGGCCTGCACAAAACTGGGATTCAGTAATAAATCTCTAGGAGGATAACCACATAACGAAAGTTCTGGAGTCAATAGCAAACGAGCCCCAACACTCGCTGCTTTTTTAGCCGCTTCCAGAATCTCTTTTGAATTTCCCAGCAAATCACCAATAATAGGATTAAGTTGAGCGATCGCAATCTTCATTTTCTTCTCTTTGCGTTCTTCGCGTCTTTGCGGTTAAATAAAAACTAAAGGTTTATCTTTCAACGGAGCAAAAGCTTCGGCATCAAACCGATATAAACTAGCTGGACGACCAGCCCCTCGCGACACCTTTATTCCTGTATCGCATAAAAAACCCAACTTCAGCAGACGTGCGCGGAAATTAGAATAATCAGAAAAATTTTCCCCCAAAACCGTAGTATATAACTGATATAAATCATTCAAAGTAAACACTTCTGGCAAAACCTCAAAAGCCACTGGGCTGTACTCCAACTTATTTCGCAAACGCCTGTGTCCGTAAGCCAGAATTTCGTTGTGGTCAAAAGCCAATTGTGGCACCTGCTTTACAGGATACCAAGCTATTCCAGTCATGCGATCGGCAATTAATTCTGCTTCCTCAAATCGCACGAGGGCAAAATAACTCACCGAAAGATAACGCACACCATAACTATCACTTGCTTCCCGTGGATCGCGTTGCGGTCCTCCAAAAGTATACAACTGCTCTAAATAGAGATTCTTTGCCCTAATTTTCTCTGACAAAATGCGATAAGCCGCATCTTCCAAAGACTCACCTTGACGCACCAAAGTACCGGGAAGGCTCCAATGATTCAAAAATGGCTCCTGCTGTCTCATCACTAGTAAAACAAGCAGGCGGTTTTGGGCAGTATCTACAGAAAAAATAACATTATCCACACCAACCTTAAAATCCGCTAAAGGAGGTTGATTGAGTGGAGCAACAAACTTTCTTTGGCTGCGTCCTGGCATAGGAACCAATTGTTTAAAGCAGTGAGGGTTTTAACAGTGACCAGTGACCAGTGACCAGTGACCAGTGATTAATGATACTTCGTTTAACAAGCTACATTTTTGGATAAACATTTATACAAATGCTCTTTATGAATATAGTCAACGACAAGGGGTGTGAGGGCTTCGCTATCGCCACTTTCTCGATAAGCAGTTGAAGAAACATCCGGACCGATAAAGTTGGCAAACTCGATTTTTCCTCCTAGTTTTTGTACGATATGTACGCTAGATTCATCTATAGCGAATCCCGGACGTGGCACGACTAGAAGTTGTACTTGCTGTAATAACTCTTCAATTCGATACCATCTTGGCAGTTGAGATAGCAAATCCGAACCTACTACTAACGTAAATTCTGATTCGTCTCCCCAACGAGCTTTTGCTTTTTCTAATGTTTCTAGCGTTCTCAAACTACTTAATTGCTGTTCCAATCCAATATTGTGCTGTGGCGAATCTATATCCTTAATTAACAAATGCATCATTGCCACGCGATGTTCCAATCTTGTTTGATGGGACTTAAATGGATTGTCTGCAGCCCAAACTGCTACCCAATCGTATTTATTGGACAGCCATTTGATAATAGCTTGATGTCCTGCAGTTGGTGGATCGGCACTCGTACCAAATAATGCGATTCTCATGGTTAGTGGTTGGTGGTTAGTAGTTAGTGGTCACTGGTCACTGGTCACTGGTCACTGGTTTATTTTCTGGTTTTTTGTGTCAGTTCTTCTAGGGCAGTAGAGATATCCACTTGTACTGACACGGGGTTATTCAGTTGTCTGACTTCATCTGGCAAACTGGCGACTGAAGCAGTTGTGCGCTGCCGAATTTGTGCTATGGTTTCAGGCGATCGCACTCTTTGACCCTCCTTAATAAAGAGTTCCAATAAAGGTTGTTCCTCCAAAGAATTTTCAAAAGAATTTTCAGCAGCCAGTCCCAACTTATCGGTTTTCACCTTACCCCCCTCTAAAGTGCGAAAAATCTGCTTGCGCCCTGGATAAGTTCCTTTCCCAGTTGATTGTTTCATCACTGGGATACCATCTATTTCCACCAGTTTGTAAACTCCATTTACGGAAGAACCAGTGACCAAACGCGTTCCCAAACCATAACCATCAATCTCAGCACCAGCAGCCTTTAACTTAGCTATTTCCCACTCGTCCAAGTCCCCACTGGCAAAAATCGACACTCCAGGAAGCAGCAATCTCACTTGTTTTGACAAGGACACCAAATCTCCTGAGTCCAGCCTGACTCCAGATAATTCCATTTCCCCAGAATTGACCTTTTGGGCCAAACGCTGGGCTGCGGCTATTGAATCGTAAGTATCAATCAACAATGGCGCACCGGGAAAATAACGGTGAAATGCTGTAAAAGCTTCTTCTTCGTTACCTTCCATTGCTGACAATGCCATAACCAAAGAATGAGCCATTGTACCACTGGGCTTTTGTCCCAGTTGCAGTGCTGCTAACACATTTGATGTCGCATCCAAACCACCAGCTAAAGCCGCACGTGCTGCCCACAAAGAAGCTTGGGGGCTAAATGCCCGTCTTGTTCCAAATTCCAACAGAGTTGCATTCTCAGATGCTACATCGCGCAATCTTGCTGCCCGTGTAGCAATCAAACTTTGATAATTCAGGGTGTTTAACAGGTAGGTTTCCACCAACTGTGCTTGCCAGAGGGGGGCTTCTACTCGCAACAGTGGTTCATGGGCAAACACGGCTGTCCCTTCAGGCACTGCCCAAACATCTCCTGTAAAACGTCCTTCAGTCAAGACTGACCAAAAGCGGGTGGGCGCATTTGTAAAAATTCCTGTCGCTTGTAAAGCTTCCACATGAGTTGCACTAAAGCGAAAATTTTCCAAATACTCCAACGCTTGTGCCAGACCCATTGCAATTAAATAACCAAAATTTTGTGGCAAGCGTCTGACGAACAACTCAAAACTTGCCTGCCGTTGTTCTACACCTTCTCCGGTGTAACAAGCTGCCATTGTCAACTGGTAAAGGTCTGCCAGCAAACTGTAATCAAGAGATGAAAATGTTAACTCTTGATTTTCCAAACTCTGCTGCTTCTGACGGTCTGTAGATGCATAGTTCAATACTGGGAAACTGGTCATGGCATAGCGCCCTTGGAAGAAAGCTTATGATTTATGGTAGTTTTTACCATAACTCTTGTCAACTACTAGATTGTTTTTTTTTGAAAATGCCTGAAACCCGTATTTCTACGTGGTGCATATTATTATCTTAATCTATTATTTAAAATTTTTTAATAGTTGTATGTGGTAATAAAGAAAAAGATGAGCGCATTAAGGTAAGAGAAACTTATCCTTTCCCCTCAGCTTTACCCTTTTCGCAGCTTAACTATTGCAAACATCTATCTCTTATTGTTGCGGACAGTATAAATATATTTCTAATGAGAGACAAGCAAAAATCTGCCAACTACACTGGAGAGATATAACAATTCAAGCAATTACAAACAAGGGAGTATTGGTATTATGGCTATCTCCAAGATACTTGCCGATTTTACTCAGTTTGTTTCTGAAGCAGCAATGCGGATTTTTACTCCTACTAATGATGCATATCCAAATATTGGCATACAACCATTTACAGGTGAGGTTTATAAGCAAAAAACAGCCGAGCGTTGGTAATGGTTAGTAGTTAGTGGTTAGTGGTTAGTGGTTAGTGGTTAGTTGTTTTTCTACTAACCACTAACTATTTTTAACAATGATCCCATTCCAACTCAGCTAATAGAAACAAGCAGAAAAACATCACAGCGCCAGTCAATAAAAATTGCCAACCAGCTACATAAGGCAAAATCAAAATTCCTAATAGGTGAATAACACTTGTAAAGAGTAAGGTTCGCGAGTGTATTGCTAACCCAGTACACAAATATCCTAACGAGCACAAACCCAACCACATAGGGCATAAATTTAACAGTATTTCTCCCCAGCCTAAGAAAACGCCCAAATCAGTTAACACTACACCCAATAGCATCAACAGAACCCAGCAATATAATATCCAACAGACTTGTCTTTGCTTTACCCAATAGTGAGTCCAGTAAAGCATTCCTGCAATACCAAAAATGGAAAGTATAGACCACAAAATTGCCTGTAAATTCCAACTAACAGGTAAGAATTGGGCAGTGACAAACATTGGTACTATCAATAAACCCCAAAGTATAAAAGATTGGTCAAGACGGGTGTAAAAATTGGAATACAGTTGTATTTTGCCTATTTGCCAGTTAACTTGCCGAAACCCTTGTAAATGATAATTTTCTAAGGTAGCTTGTTTGCGGCGCAAAGGCGGCACAGAATTATTAAAAAAATTCATTTTATTTTTTGCAGAATAAAAAATTATTTTTTGAGCATCATATTGCCATATTTAGTCTTGAAATTTATTGAGCAGTGCTTTTATCTTAATCTCTTTCTAGGTATGGCTTCTGATTGGTTATATTCTCTCGGTTGTTAGATTTTTGTAATCTATTTTACATATAAGTAAGAAGAAATCATTTCTCATGATTAAAAGCTTCTTCTGATGAAATAGTTTTTAATATTGATAAATTAAAAATTGTTACAGAATCACAACATAAACTTGGTTAGAAACCAATACTGCAAGGGATACGATAATTGAGGTGTCAGAACCCCTGCTTCGCACTTATTTACTATATATCAGTCTATAAATACAGTTAGATTTTATTTGTATTGAAAAATACACGAGTGTTGTTTATCTTTTTGCTTCGCTCTTTCCAAGAAATCATTTACAGCCTGTCGCTAGCAGTGTTTAAAAGGGTTGATTTTGTTTATCTACAACAATGCAAACATTAACAAATAATAAAGATTATTGCAATAATAGAGTTGCGATCGCTAATAACTCTCCTTTGTCTGTCATGCGTGATAACCCATTTTTATAGGCTTTGCTTTCTCTTCAACTAAATACAAAGGATAGCTTCAGCCAAAACCTTGCAAAAGGGATTCCCAGGGGACAAAAAGGGAACAAAAAACTAGGAGCACCGAAAGAATGTTGTCCAAAAACAGTTATTTGCGGTTTGCAGTCAGTGCCTTAATATTGCTGAGTTGTTTGGGGTTTGAAACAGCCACAGCACAAACAAATAGAAGGATTAAAAACCAGCAACAGTCTTGTCAAACAGAGGCTGACACCAACGTGATGAATCTCCTCTCACCTGAAGCACAAAAATATTTATTAACTGAAGATAATTTAGAACCAGAAGGAGAACTCATACAAGCTAAACATTACCACTGTCGTAAAGTTCGTCATCGAAAAGTGCGGCATTACAGAGTGCATCATCGTCGGGGTTACCGTTGCCCGTGTCCTGTCTACCATCATCGCCCCGTTCATTATCCCCGAAAGGTGTATCACTATCACTATCATCACTACAGGGTGCATCCACGTAAGGGATATCGTCACGGGGTTCCGCGTCACGGGAATTTTTATCGGCAATACAGATACTAAATGTTAGTGGTTTAGTAGGGGCGCAATGCAAGAGCGCCCGTACAGTAGTTAGTGGGTAGAACGACTAACCACTACCCACTAACCAAGTATTTAAAAAGAAAGCGACTGCGGCACTACCCAAAGGAACTGTCAAATTGTCAATCCCAAACATTGAAACAACTTCCAAGCCAGTAGCCACTAAGGCAACTGCCAAAGAAACCAACCAAGTTTGCCAGACATTACCTTGTACGCTAAGTAAGATTGAACTACCGATCAGATAGCTAACAGCAGTCACTGTTAGAGAGCCTTCCAAACTTTTTTGTCTCCCCAAAACTTTGTATTTGTGCTTGCCAAATCGCTGACCAACAAGTGCTGCTAGTCCATCACCCCATGTCATCACTAAGACTCCCAAGACTGCATAGTGGGGTTGCTGTATCGACCAGAAGCAAGCAATAAGAATACCAATACTGGCAGAATAGAAAAAAGTTCCGAGACTTTTGCGCCCAACGCTATCAATACCGGGGAGTATAGGAAATCGGTAAGACAATAAGGTGGCTGCACTCGCTACAATCGAAGCGGTAATGCCCACACTGGCTGGAATACGCAGCCACCAAGCAACTAAGATTATGTTCCCAGTCCCAATATGTACGATCTTTCTTACAACTTCAGGGTCTTTATCTTCAAGGCGATTGACCCGCCATGCAATCAGAAGCATGAAGAACACCCAAATTGCCGCAATGGCAATTTGTAGGTAAACAGGAGGGATTGATTCTAAACCAGGTAATGAATTTAGCAAAGATAAAACAAGATAAAAACTTTAACCTTTAACTACCACTTTATTAGATTTGAGCAACATAATGAAATTATTACTAATTTTGCCGATTCGGTTTTACCGAATGTTTATTTCACCCATGTTTCCTCCAAGCTGTCGCTTTCAACCGACTTGTTCAATGTATGCTCTCCAAGCTATTGAACGATTTGGAGTCTGGCGAGGTAGTTGGTTGGCGATTAGGCGTATTTTACGTTGCCATCCATTTCATCCAGGCGGCTACGATCCTGTACCGGAGGACAGTGACCAGTGACCAGTGACCAGTGACCAGTGACCAGTGACCAGTGACCAGTGACCAGTGTTAAGATGCGAGCGTATCATAAAGTATTGATTATTGAGTGTGGTGAGCCGTTAGTAGAGATTCCTTTGGAACTGTTGGCTGTGGAATCTCCCCATCCTTATGAAAGGTTGGGTGCTCCTTATGGCAAAGTCTCACCTTATTTTCTCCGTAAAAGCGTTGTTGATAGCTTGATAGTTGCTCAGAACTATCTTCAGCAAATTCGTCCTAACTGGCTTATCCAAATTTTTGATGCCTACCGCCCCGTACAGGTACAGCAGTTTATGGTGAATTATGCTTTTTCTCAAGCCTTGGAGATGAGAGGGCTGAGTGAGGCTGAATTATCACCAAATCAACTCCAGGAGATTTGGGAGGCGGTTTATAAAATTTGGGCTGAACCCAGTTTGGACGAAAAAACTCCTCCTCCTCACAGTACGGGGGCTGCTGTTGATATCACATTGGTGGATGCTACAGGCGCAATTGTCGATATGGGGTCGCCTATTGACGAGATGTCAGAGCGATCGCATCCGTTGCATTTTGTCAACGCTAACGATTTACAGGCGCAACAGTATCACGCTCATCGACAACTTCTCTGTAGTGTTATGGAAAAAGCAGGATTCAAGCGCAATCCCAGAGAGTGGTGGCATTTTTCCTTGGGCGATCAGATGTGGGCTTGGCTAAATAATGAAGCGAATCCCGACAATCCGTTCAATGCACGTTTTGGACGTTTATTTTAGAACCTTACTACTAACGATGACAGGCAAGATGCCTGTCCTACGGTACCACCTATTGTACGGGCGCAAGGCCGCCGCGCCTTAACGATGACAGGCAAGATGCCTGTCCTACGGTACCGACCACTGTAAGGGCGCAATGACTTGTGCCTACAGCACCAACAACTGTAGGGGCGCAAGGCCGCCGCGCCCTTACTAACCACCAACTCTCAAGCATCTTGAGGATTCAGTTGAATTAACTCTTCTGTAGTATAAGTTCCTACTGGACTCCAGATTAGATACGGAACGAGCAGTAACGCCGCCAGTTTAGATATTGGTACAACAGCAATTGTAAGCAACACGCCAAGAATAACGCCAATTGACCCAATGATTTCTCCTATTCTTAAGCTCCGCCACCTTAGCATGACTGGAATGTAAGACACAGTCAGGATTTCCAACAGGAGAAACAGACCCATAAAAATCCAACTTCTCAAAATGCCTGGGCTATGCTGCCAAACAATATTAGCAGAAGCCGCACCACAAATAAAAATAACAGTCCAAATGAGGGGAATAAGTGGTTCAAAGACTAACCAACGCGGGCGAGTTAACCGTGCAAACCACTTGACATCACGAGGTGTTATGAAAAAACTCCCAACTGCAATTAAAAAAGTGACAGCCCCGATTACCATCCAAGATTGAATCATTGTGGTATACCTTATTTGTCAAGCCACACAAGGCAATTGTGGCAATTGAGTACATAATTTTAATCAGTCGTAAGTTTGAATTGTTAGTGGTTAGTGATGTAGGACAGGCGTCTCGCCTGTCATCGTTAGTGGTTAGTGGCTACCAACAACTAACAACTAACAACTAACAACTAACAACTAACAACTATCTAACTTACGCATCTTTTGGATTAAGCTGTATCATTTTCCAAGTGGTATACGTACCAATGGGACTCCAAAGTAAATAGGGAACAATGAGCAGTGATGCCCAACCAGAGACGGATAAAACTGCTAGTGCTAATATAATTCCTTCAATAAAACCCGTACCGCCAATAATCGTACCCGCTTTTAAACTGCGGAGTCGAAGCATAACTGGGTTATAAGCGACTGTAAGAATTTCTAAGAGGAGATATAAAACCATGAGCAACCAAGTTTTAGTTGTTCCTGGATTTTTTTCCCAAACAATATAAGCTGACCAAGCACCACAAATAAATACTACAGTCCAGATAACTGGGATTGCTGCCTCAAAAGTAAGCCATCTCGGTCTTTGCAATCGCTTAAACCATTTAACATCATCGGGAGTAATGATGTTAGAAGCTAATGCAACCAAGAATGCCACTCCGCCAATCACCATCCAGGATTTAATCATCCTTCACCCTTTGCGAGGCTCGCATATAAGATTTCTGAGTTCAATTTTGTCAAGTTTTAGGCAAATAACTCATCAATCTTGAGTTTGATAAAGGGAGTTGGGAGTTGGGAGTTGGGAGTGGGGAGTGGGGAGTGGGAATTGGGTATAAGCGATATTATTTCCCCCTTGTCCTCCTTGTCCCTCTAGCCCCTAACCCCTAACCCCTAACGTAGAGACTCTAGGAAAGCTGTCACAATCATCAAGCACAACAAGAGAATTGCCAACTTACCAAACCAAGTCCCCACAAAGGGTAACATTATTGTGACAATACTTGAACCTCCAAAACTCACTGATACAAGGCAAACGATCGCAAACCCAAAGACTGCTAACAGGAAATACTTGAAAAATTTAACAGTCAATTTGAACAAAGGGCTGTACTGATTTGTTGTCATGGTTATGCACTCCAATGGTTTTTGTTGATAACATATATTCTGTTGACAAAAACTCAATTGCACGGTTGCTACAGTCTCTTTAGTGAAAACGCACTGATAAACAGGACGGAAACACAAGAATGACAGGCGCGTAGAATCTAAATTCTGTTGCACCTGCCAGGAATGGTAACCACCCTCAAAGCTAGGTTATATCTTGGATTTTTTTATTAATTTGAGCCATCCTTGTAACAAGGATTGAAGCTTCACATTTGAACTATTTTCTAACTAGCGAGAAATTTAGTTTCAACAAACATCCTCCGACGAACAGTTTCTCCAACGAGTACGCGAACCCGACCTGTATTGTTGATACATTCACTTCGTATCGTCAATCTGCCACTCACAGAACTTTTCATGGAGTTGTTTGCAAAACCGTTAGCAGAACTTTTCCAAGTTCTTAACAGTTCGTTCTCTATAAACCCAAATACTTCACAAACGTCCGTTGGATAGCAAGATTGCCTCTTCAGCAGGGGACGATAAACCTGAATGTGCTCGCAGTTCATATAAAAACTAACATTTTGCCAACCTTCAATCGAGCCACTAATCGCACCGTTCTTGATGACATCACTACAAATCACAACCACACCATTTCCTCCCCCTCGCCAAGTCATATTTATTAAAATTTCTTCACAACAATAATTGATGACTTTCTCGGGTGTGTCGAGCTTGGCTGGAGAGGGATGCATATTGTAGACCTCAAACACCTATCTTTTTTTAAAGATATCTTAAAGATATCTGAGTAATTTTGCCCTGTCAAGTAGGTATTAAGTCAACTTAGCTTAAAGTTATGTCTTTAAAAAAGGGAGTGGGGAGATGAGGAGATGGGGAGATGAGGAGAATTCTACCTCCTCACCCCCTCACCCCTACTCCCAACTCCCTACTCCCCACTCCCTACTTCTAAGAAAACTTAACTTTTATTAAAAGAGTTTCAAGCTAAGTTAGTTTATTCTTGTATATTGGTCGAACCGCATTCGGGTGAAAGCTATGCAAGCAGACCATATCCCCCAAGAAGTGCTGAACTTTATTGAAGAAGCAGTATTGGCTGAGCGCAATCGCGCCCTAAGTGAGGGTGAAAAATTTGTGCTCAGTGGAATCTGGCAGGGAAAAACTTATGAAGATATGGCAAAGTCAAGCGAGTATAAACTCTCTTATCTGATGCAATCTGCGGGTCCAAAGCTGCTGAAACTTTTAAGTCGAGTTCTCAACTCTAGCTTGAACAAGACCAACTTTCGAGTGGCAATTGAGGTGAGATTCAAGCAGTTGCATCCAAACGCTGATGCATTGTTGGCTTTACAAACCATGTCTCAACAGTCAACCGAGCTAGACCAAAATATTCCTAAAACTCCCCAAAACCATTTTGACGAAACTCTAGATGTCTCAGACTTAGTGTTTGTTGGGCGTAAAGATGAACTTAAAGAGATTGGAGAATACGCTCTAGACAAGCAAACAAAACTAACCATTGTCAAGGGTCCTGGTGGTATTGGGAAAAGTTCCCTTGTGTATCGGTTTGCTAACGAACAAGCCAATTTAAATAAAGACAACTGCGAATTTATCGCAATTATCTTTAAATCTTTGCGCCGCCCCAAAAAGCTAAACGAATTTATTTCTGAACTGCTCAGCACTTGCTTTTCTCTACAAATACCAGATACAGAACTAGATGAAGTCAAAGCCTTAGAGCAGTTAATTTCTCAACTCATTCAGTACTTGCGATCGTTTCGCTGTTTGCTGATTCTGGACGACTTCCAAACAGTTTTTAAATCCAAAGGTTTGGTGGGTGAATACGATATTAAGCAATACGGTGACTACGGCAAACTCGTAGAACAGCTTGCTGGGGCAGGACATAACAGTCATATTATAATTACCTGTCGGGAATTTCCTCTTAAGGAAACTGATAATGAGTTGATTAAACGTCCAATTCGCTCTATTGATTTACGAGGGTTGAAATCCGATGAAGTACAAACTATTCTGTCCAAGCGAAACTTACAGCCATCTCCCGATCAACTAAAACAGCTAACTGACAAATTGGGCGGTAGCCCTTTAGGAATTCGTCTGGTTGCAGCAGATATTCAGTCAAGATATGACGGCAGTGTTTCCCGTTATTTAGAAGATATCAAAGTTTCTGATGATTTGGGTATTCGGGTTCAAGAGTTAATCGAGAATTTGACTCAACCAGAACAGGAATTACTATACCGAATTGCTAGTTACGGTAGGGCAGTTGCTTATTCTGAATTGCCAGAAGATATTCTTTCAGAGAACTTGTTGGCACGTCTCAAAGCATACATCGACTCTTTGAAAGGGCGATCGCTTCTGGATCTAGATAGTCGCAGACGCTACCTTGTCCACCCTGTTATTGCTGAGGGTAGTCGGGCATTAGTCATTAAAGACGTGTTGCAAGACATTCACAATCAGCATTTTGACGAGCTGGATGCACTCATCTTAGTTAAAGCCACAGCAGAAGAGCAGGATCGCCAAGAACAAATTCGTTCAGTCCTAGAACCCTTACAAGCTAGACTCAAAGAAGTTTTCAAAACCAACCAAGATTTAGCAGATCACCTCAAACAATGCATTGCAACACTGCAAGTCGATCCCGAACGATGGTGTGGCTATACAACCGGAAATCTCTTTAACCTGCTTTGTGGGCTTCAAATTGATATTGAAGGTTGGGATTTCTCTGAACTCACAATTCGGCAGGCAAATTTCAAAGGGGTCAACCTACGCTACACCAACTTTGAAAATACCACATTAGTTGACTGCCTTCTCCCTGAAGGATTGGGATGTCCGGATACCATTGCCTTCAGTCCAAAAGAAGAAAAGATTGCCGTAGGGGATGCTGATGGCAAAGTGAGGCTGTGGCGATTTGATGGTACGAGTTGGCAGTTCGATCGCGCTTTTGAACGAGAGCATACAGGTTGGGTGTGGTCACTCGCATTTAGCCCAGATGGCGAACTCCTTGCAAGTGGTGGCGACGATGGTATAGTTCGGCTTTGGCGAGTCAACGGTAAGAAGAATCGCAGCTTTTTGCTCCCTTTAGAACATAGCGGTGCAGTAAAATCCGTTGGGTTTAGTGCCAACTTTTACTGTGGTAGTCGAGGTAATGACCGTGGATTCATAGCTGCTACAAATGACGAAGGAATGGTCAAGCTGTGGGATGCAAGTGTTGGATTTGAAGAAATAACAGATTTGCACTTGAAAAATCTTCGCGGAATTCGTCTTGCCTTTTGTCCCAAGCAAACTCAAAGGCAATTGTTTGCAGCCGCTTCCAATGAGGGGAACGTACAACTGTGGTCTTGTCACAACAACCAATTAGAGTGCCAATGGGAATTAAGCTTACACACTTGTGCCATCTATGCCTTAGCATTTAGTCCCAATGGAAAAATTTTAGCAACAGGTACAGCGAATGGTTCCCTGAGACTTTGGCAAGTAGAAACAGGCGAACAAATTCAGTTGCTCGAACATCAAAACGATGACATATTGAGCCATGACGATGCCATATGGGCTGTTAGTTTTAGTCACAATGGTGACTTACTTGCCAGTGCAAGTTATGACGGCACTGTTATCTTGTGGGATTTGGTAGATGGAAGAGCAGTGCAACAAATGAAAGCACATAAAGGCAAAGTCTTAGGTGTTGCATTTAACCAAACATCTCGCAATCTAGAACACATCCTCGTCAGTGCGAGCGATGACAAAACGGTAAAAAGTTGGAAAATTGAATCCAGCCCGAATGGGGAGAAAAGATGGCGGGTACAGCCAACTCATGTTTTTGAAGGGCTCACTAGTTGGGTATGGAACCTAGCCTTTAGCCCTGATGGAAAAACGTTAGCACTTGCTTGTGACGATGGGCAAATTCCCCTACTGCAAATTCAACAGAAATCAGCTAATCAATATTGTTTGGAACGAATCAAAGTCTTGCGAGGAGACTTTACCAGAACTTGGACAGTGGCATTTAGCCCTAACGGTCAAGTCTTAGCATCTGGCGGATCGGATAACCAGGTCAAGCTCTGGGATCTAGCGACAGGAACTCAAGTCGATATTCTTAAAGAGCATACTGACCCTGTGAGATCGGTAGCGTTTAGTCCAGATAATCGAGTCCTTGCAAGTACTAGTGCAGACTATACAGTAGTTCTCTGGGATTTGCGGGAACTGGATGAATATTTGGAAACTTACCGTAGAAACTTGCAAGAAGGGAACTGGCGAAAACTTGAGGGAATTGTTGAGGCGATCGCTACTTTAACCGAGCATGATGGTCAAGTGTGGTCTTCTACATTTAGTCATGACAATCGAATCCTGGCAAGCGCGGGTGAAGATGGCAAAATTGTACTGCGGAAATTCAATAACGGTACGGATGATATTTTTAAGCTATTTGCACCTCCAAGCCGTAACCCTGAGATTGCCATCAATATTCTCGAAGGTCATGAAGATAAGATCTGGTCACTCGCATTTAATCCCGATGATAGGTTATTAGCAAGTGCAAGTTCTGATCGCACCATCAAGTTTTGGGATGTTCAAACTTCCAAGTGCATTGCTTCACTGGAAGGTCACACCGATCAAGTACATTCTGTTGTCTTCAGTCCTGACGGTAAATTTCTCGTGAGTGGAGGAAATGATGGGGCGATTAACCTTTGGGACGTTCGACAAACCAAGTTAATTAAGACCTTTTCTAAAAAACACGATCACTGGATTTGGTCAATTGCTTGGAACACTCAATATTCACTCATTGCCAGTGGCTCTCATGATGAAACAGTCATTCTATGGGACACCAAAGGAAATGAAGTTTCCAAATTTATCAATCAACCCTTTGCTGGAATGAATATTCGGGGTATAAAAGCTTTGCCTGAAGAAAAATATAGGTTTTTGGATCTGGGAGCAATTGAACAGTGACCAGTGAATTTTGTACTTAAAAGGAGGGGATTTGAATCATTAATCAATTTCTAGTTTTTCATAAATAAATAACTACTCCTATCCCGCTCGAAGATTATTTAATTAAATAAACCGCAAAGACGCAAAGTACACGAAGAAAGAGGAGAAGAAGATCGGTAATTTTATGGGATAAAGGGAGTTTGCAAGTACTTTATACCGATTTATAAATAAGACTTTGAAATCAATGAAAATAAATAAAAAAAATCAATAAATAGCAGAATCAAAACTAACACAAAATCTAGAAACCCGGTTTCTTTGAGAAACCGGGTTTCTGAAAATGTTGATTGCAAATGAGACGATTCGTTAAGGCTTGTAATCCGGATTTCAAATGTTACAAATACCTGAGATACAACGTCTTTATTTGCTATGCCAATTATTTGATTGAATTGGAGTGAATTATAAATTTTTTGTATAGTTCTATAGGACTATATTCTGTTTTTGGAAATATACGTAGGTAAGAATAAAGCCCGCCACATAAGGCTTTTGATAGACTTTCTCCCTATCTACAGTACTACTGTTCTTTAAAAAAATTATCAAGTATTTATAATTACTAGTCTCTTTAATGATAAAGTAAAGTTTGTTCTTTAAACCTGACTTTTCACAGTATGTGGAAAAAGTCATTTTGAGGGTTTCGACAAGCCCTCATTTGTCGTTAGCTATTTTCAATAATTATCCTCTCTTGAGAATAAAAATGTTGAAAAAGTAACGCTGTATCATAGTTGGAAAAATTTTCGTAAAAAATCAGGGTTTTTATCTGCCTCTTTCATGATAAAGGGAATTTTTTTCATTATCTAAAAGGGTGTGGTGTGTCCTATTTAAACAATATAAAAGGAGTCTTGCTGTGTCTCATTTGAATCTGGAAATCTCGCGGAAATGCAATCAGAACTGCTTCTATTGCTTTAATAGTTCAAGCATCTCGGAAAGAACAGGGATTGTTTCTTTTGAAAACTGGCAAACAATCTTAGGAATGATGCATGAATCTGGCTTAAAAAGCGTTCACATTACAGGTGGTGAACCTTTCATGTGGTCAAAAACAGTTGACTTACTCGACTACGCTCAAAACATTGGATTAGATACCAGCATTCTCAGCAACGGTTTCCAGATTCAAAGCTTGGCTAAAACCCATACAGAAGTACTAAGAAAATTAAAAGTCGCACAAATCAGTTTGGATACAACGAATCCAACTATGCATGATTCTCGTCGCGGTAGTGAAGGAGCATGGCAACAAGCGATGGATGCGATCGCAGCTTTGAGAGAACTCAATGTTTCTGTAGAAATTAGTTGCGTTGTTGACGATGAAAATGTTAGCGAATTATTAGCTGTTGGGAATTTTGCAAAGTCTATTGGCGCAAGCTTAATTGTTCGCCCTTTAGTCAGCATAGGTAGAGCGAGCACAAATCAAATCTCTTATTTATTCCAAAAGCGCTTAGAAAAATCTCTACTTGAATTAAAGCAAGCAAACGTCAATGTTATATGCGATCGCTTCAACTACGTTCCTGTAACAGAAAGCATTGACGAACATAATTGGCAGCAAGATATTTTCACAATTGAACCTGACGGGCGCTTTCGAGGTAGTAAAGGATTTGTTTATGGTAATTCAAGTATTACCAATGCTCTGGAACTACTTCAAGTTAGCTAAGGGAACTGCAAGAAATAAATTACCTTATATTGTGGGACGGGTGTCCCTACCCGTTCTCTATGAGTGGCAGGGACGCACGCACCACAATAAATTCTGGGATATTTTGTATTTAAAGGTCTCTAATCATAGAAAAATCTCACAACCCAATATGAATATTGCTCTTCCCTACTCTCTATTTTTGTGGCAAAGTTATTTTATACAAGCAAAGAATAATTTTAAGGGTCTTAAACTGTCGTCTGCTTTTCATGTGCCTTCGCAGGCTAAGAACTAGTCCTTGCCTTGCGGACTTAGTTTGTATAGCCACGATTTCCAATCGTAGGCGCGTTTCCAAATGGGGATGCTCCCTATGAAACCACCTTGCTACTCCCTATTTTTAGGACAGTACTATGAAACGTCGTCTTTTGATACGAACAATCCTTTTTAGTTCGAGTGTCCTTCTGGTTACGGTAACATCTTGCACTTCTATTAACAATCAATCCTCCTCTTATCAACCTCCAGAAATCAAGATAGGAGTGTTATTTCCATTAACTGGCGATGCTGCATCCTATGGTGAAAAAGGGAAAAAGGCTATCGAGCTGGCGATGGAAGAAATTAACGCAAAAGAGGTGAAGAAAGCCAAGGCAATTTTTGAGGACTCGCGAGCAGAACCCAAAACAGGTGTGACAGCAACGCAAAAACTGATTGATGTGGATAAAGTTCCAGTGATTGTAGGAGATATTGTTAGTGCTGTAACACTTGCGATCGCACCGATAGCAGAAAAAAACCAGGTTGTTGTTCTTGCTCCTACTTCTTCTGCTCCAGCAATTACAAATGCAGGCGAATATATTTACCGCATTTGGCCAAGCGATTTAGTTGAGGGAACTAGGATTGCTGAACTAGCTACTCAAAGAGGTTTTAAAAGTGTTGCCATTCTCCATTTAAATAATGACTACGGACTGGCGATCGCAAATATTTTTCAAAAAACCTTTGAGCAAAAAGGTGGTCATGTTATTTTGAAGGAAGGCTATCTTGACAAAGCAACTGATTTCCGCCCTGTATTATCTAAAGTCGCCAGTCTTAAACCCAATGTAGTTTATGTAGCTGGCTACTTTGCTGATACTGCTCGTATTTTAAAGCAATCTCGTGAGTTAGGAATTCAATCTCAATTCTTAGGGACAACAGCTATTGAAGATGATGAGTTCATTAAACTAGCTGGGAACGCAGCCGAGGGGATTACTTATCCTTTGGCAACTGGGTTCGATCCCACAATTATCAAAAATCCTAAAGTTGACAATTTTGTCAATTCTTTTGAGAAAAAGTATAAATACAAACCAGGTTGGGTAGAAGGACATTCTTATGATGCTTTTATGATGGCATATCAAGCGGCGAACAGCAGTGATGGTCAAGTCACCGGAACAAGTATCAAGAACTACTTTAGTACTAGGAAAAGTTACGAAGGTGTTACCGGAAAGATTGTATTTGATAAAAATGGAGATGTTGTCAAACCTGTAGTTTTTAAAACGATTCAAAAAGGTAAGTTTGTAGCTATAGGGAAGTAAGCATGACTCAAATTATAGTTAATATAACGATCGCAACGGGAGTTACAACCTTAATAGCTCTTGGATTTGCACTTATCTATCAAACAACACACTTTTTCGATTTTGCCTACGGTATTGTTCTAACTTCTGGTGCGTATTTTACATTTTTGTTTAAGGAGTGGTTGCATTTTCCCCTCATTATCTCAGGCATTATTGCTGTAATACTAAGTGCATTGCTTGGATGTCTCATAGATTTTTTTATTTATCGACGATTGAGAAAGCAAGGAGCAACGTCTTTGATTCTCTTGCTTGCGTCTCTCGGAACGTATACTGTTTTGCAGAATGTTATTTCTGTGACTTTTGGTGATACCACGAGAACAATTCGATCTGGTGTTATAGAGGAAGGAATCAGTTTTTTTGATGCTCGAATCACTTCTATTCAAATTGCGATTGTTTGCGTTAGTCTCGTGCTTGTCATTGCTGTGGCGCTTTTTTTAAAAAAAACGAGAACAGGACAGGCAATTCGAGCTGTTGCCAACGATCCCCAACTAGCTGAAATTGCTGGAATTGAGAGCAATCGAATAATTGGAGTAACCTTTGCGCTTGGTTCTGCTCTAGCAGGAGTCGCAGGTATTTTAATTTCTTTTGATATTGATATGACTCCAACCATGGGTATGAATTTCATGATGGCAGGTGTTGTTGCTGCGATCGTAGGTGGTTTAGGGAGAATTTCTGGCTCTCTACTAGGAGCTTTGTTTCTCAGCACTGCTCAGAATGTAGGAGCCTCATTCATCGGTTTTCAATGGCAAGAAACAATCGCGTTCATTCTCTTGTTGGCGTTTCTTCTCCTGAAACCACAAGGATTTTTAGGTAAAAGCTAATGCAATACCTTATTCATATCGGTATACTTATCGGAATTTATACTATCCTTGCTGTCTCCTTAAATCTTGTAGCAGGATATACAGGATTGCTTTCTATTGCTCATGCAGCTTTTTACGGTATTGGAGCTTACACCTTAGCGCTCATGGCTTTAAACTTGAACACTCCTTTCTGGATAAATTGTTTAAGTGCTACTGCTCTGACAGGATTCATAGGGATTATAGTAGGTATACCTGCTCTTCAAACTCGTGGTGACTACTTCACAATTGCCACCTTTGGTTTTCAGGTTATTATTTTCAATATTTTCAATAACTGGGTAGATTTAACACGCGGACCAATGGGATTAACAGGAATCCCTCAACCCACTTTATGGGACTGGCAAATTTCTACTCCTTTAGATTTTCTGTTGCTAACATATGCTGTTTGTATTCCAGTTTTAGGGATAGTTTACCGAATTGTTCACTCACCATTTGGGAGAGTTCTGAAAGCCATTCGTGAAGATGAAATCTTTGCAGTCTCACTGGGAAAAAATGTTTTTGCTTACAAGATCACCATTTTTGTAGTAGGAGCAATGATAGCAGCAGTTGCTGGCTGTTTGTATGCCAGTTACGTTACCTTCATCGATCCTACAAGCTTCACAGTGACAGAATCCATTTTTATTATTTCCATTGTGATTGTTGGTGGTGCTGGTAATTTGTGGGGTTCAATTGTTGGTGCAACATTTCTCATTGCCTTACCTGAACTGCTAAGGTTTTTGGGCTTACCAACTACTTTAGCTGCAAATATTCGTCAAATCTTTTACGGAAGCCTCTTAATAGCTTTTATGCTTTGGCGACCGCAAGGTTTGTTAGGAGAATTTTTCTTGCAAACGAGGGAAAGATATGACAAAATTAAAATCAAATTTTTTAGTATTAGAAAAAGTATCAAAGAGCTTTGATGGGTTGAAAGTTCTGAATGAGATTTCATGTAGCATTAGAGCAGGGGAAATTGTTGGTTTACTTGGTCTAAATGGATCGGGCAAAACTACACTTTTCAATGTAATGACAAATCTGCTTCGTGCTGATAGTGGGAAAGTGATTTTTCGCGAGCGCAACTTACACCAATTTTCTCCTCATGAAATTGCAAAAATTGGGATTACCAGAACATTTCAAGACTTGAGGTTAATTCGGCGTTTGACTGTATTGGAAAATGTATTGCTTTCATTTAAGCATCAACCAGGTGAAAAACTTACGAACTTATTTCTGAACTGGAAAAAATCTGAAAATCGAGAAATTAAACATTCTCAAATTTCCCAGAAAATACTAAATAATGTAGGATTAGCAGACAAATCCAATACTTTAGCTGAAGACCTTTCTTACGGTCAGCAAAAGCTTTTAAGTATTGTTTGCTGCTTGGCAACAGGTGCAGATTTGCTACTACTAGATGAACCAATAGCTGGAGTCTCGCCTGCAGCGATAGAGCAAATTATTCCACTTATTAAAGACTTACCGCGACAAAATAAATCTGCTGTGTTAATCGAGCACAATCCAGATGTCGTGAAAGAGATATGCGATCGCGTCTTCTTTTTAGATGCTGGCTCTCTCATCATTCAAGGTACACCAGAGCAAGTCTATAACAATTCTAAAGTTATTGAAGCTTACCTACGTTAAAAATTTATGTTAACTCTCAAGTCCTTAGAAACAGGTTATGGCAAAAAGCAAATTCTTTTTGGTGTATCCATTAGCGTAGAATTGGGTGAAATTGTTGCTATTATTGGACCAAACGGATCTGGTAAGTCTACAACACTAAAAGCTATCTATGGTTTAACTCCTATTTGGAATGGAGAAGTTGTTTTCAACAACAAACGACTCAATGGTTTACACCCAGCTCAAATGACAACTTGTAGACTTGCATTTGCGCCACAAGGAAGCCGAGTGTTTAATGAACTTACTGTTTTAGAAAATTTGAGGATCGGCGGACACCATTTATCCCCTGTGAGATTCAAACAACGAACTGAGACTGTTTTAGATATTTTTCCAGCATTAAGAGAAAGAACATACCACAAAGCAGGTAAACTTAGTGGTGGACAGCAGCAGATGTTAGCAATAGCTCGTGCGCTTATCCCCAATCCACAATTTTTAATGTTGGATGAGCCGTCGTTGGGATTAGCGCCGACAGTATTAAGTATGTTATTCGAGAAGATCGTCGAAATCAACCAGATCTTTGGCACCACTATTTTAGTTGTAGAACAACGAGTTCGGGAAGTATTAGAAATTTGCGATCGCGTTTATTCATTAAAACTGGGGAAAGTTTCGTTTGAAGGAAGCCCCAAAGAACTTCAGGAAAATCAACAAAAACTAAAAGAGTTATTTTTTTAACATTGGTCACTGGTCACTGATTACTGGTCACTGTTCTAAAAAATTCGTGACTTTAAAACTTGATGTTCCCTCCCAGCAATGGTTCAAAAATGCATTGACTCTAGCATCGGGAGAATTGGTAGATACCTTTGACGCATTTAACTGTACTGCTGTAACTACGTACTCAAAAATAATGACAAATTGTTTGTTTGGTGACATTCTCTCCACCACGATTGTGTGACCGACTTGTGGAATTTGAGGTAAATTCACAGTAAATGTCTCAATCTTGGGTGTCTCTAATGGATTTTTGAAGTTGAAATATTTACAGTAAACAAGTATTTCCACTGTAAAGACCATCAGTAGTGTGTCAATAGAAGAGCGTACTAGAATAAGAGGCTTGGCTTGATTTTTCGAGAAATTGAGAAGTTCCCCGGAAATCAAACAAGCCCAGAACGCAAAGCCACAACGGCTGCTTGTACGCGGTCATCAACAGAAAGTTTATTCATAATTCCGCGAACGTGAGTTTTGATAGTGTTGGGACTGAGATAAAGTTTTTCAGCAATCTCTGGATTGCTATATCCTTCTACCATCAGCGTCAACACTTCTAACTCGCGCTGAGATAGATTGGCTGTATTTCCACTAGCAGTAGGTGGTTTAAGATTTTCAATAACTCGTCTAGCAATTTGGGGATCGAGGTAAGTTGCTCCTTCAACAGCAGCTGCGATCGCACTTAACAACCGTTCCACACTTGCTCCTTTGATACAATATGCATCTGCACCACTGGATAAAGCAGCAACAATTTCTGTGTCTGTTTTGTGAGACGTTAGCATCACGACATGAGTTTCTGGAAGTGCTGCTTTTATTTGCTGTGTTGCTGCAATTCCATCTAAACGTGGCAAACCAATGTCCATAACTACCAAATCTGGTTTGAGTTTGAGTGCTGCTTGCACGCCCAAATAACCATCTTCCGCCTGTCCGACAATTTCTAATTGGGGATGAGCCATGAGTGATTGTTCGAGTCCGAGTTGCATCATTGGGTCATCTTCCACAATGAGAACTCGTACCGGAGAAGCATCGGCTGGCAAATTTAGGAGAAAGGTACTTTCTAAAGACATTGTTAGTTGTTAGTTGTTAGTTGTTAGGTGCTAATTGTTAATAGCTAATTGCTTTCTTACCATTAGCTATTAGCCATTAATCATTAGCCACTTTTACTCCTCTACGCGATACCCCAAGTCTGCCAATCGCACCCGAGAATGACGCCATTTTGGTTGCACTTTGACAAATAGCTCTAGGTAAACTTTACCAGCAATTAACTTTTGGATTTGCTCGCGAGCAGCACTACCAATTGCTTTTAACATGGCTCCACCTTTACCAATGAGAATGCCTTTTTGGGAATCGCGTTCTACGTGTATGGTAGCAAATACGCGGGTAATAGTCGGAGTTTCCTCTACCATATCTATTGCGATCGCTACTGAATGAGGAACTTCTTCACGAGTTAACAGTAAAATTTGTTCTCGTATTAACTCCCCCATGATAAAGCGTTCTGGTTGGTCAGTTACTAGGTCAGGTGGATAGTACATCGGTCCTGGCTCTAATTGTTCAATTAGTAACCCTTGCAGTTCCGACAATCCCGTACCTGTCTTAGCTGAGAATTTTACCGTTTGCCATTGAAGCGACTTAGCTAATTGAGCGTAACTCCCATCTATTTGTTGAAACTCTTCTGGTTGTCGATCAATTTTGTTCAAACCCAATATCACTGGTGTTTGAATGCGATTGAGTAGCTCGGAAATATACAGATCGCCTGTTCCACAGACTGAAGAGCCATCCACGACAAACAGTACAATATCCACCGATTCAATTGCTATTTTGGCATTTTGCACCAACACCTCTCCCAATTGATGATGAGGTTTATGAATTCCTGGTGTATCCACAAAGATTAACTGTGCTTCTGGTGTCGTTAAAATGCCTCGCAACCGATTGCGTGTTGTCTGTGCGACTGGTGATGTAATGGCAATTTTTTGTCCTACTAAGTGATTCATCAGCGTAGATTTACCGACATTAGGGCGACCAATAATGCCAATAAAACCCGACTTAAATCCAGGAGGAGCCTGTGGAATCATCATTTCTCCTGGATTAGAGAAGATGTTATTATCACTACTATTCACTCTTTGGCTCCACCCTCATCTTGTACATTAAGAATTCCTAAGTTTTGTTGCAAATGCAGAAAGAACATAAAATCACCCTGGCAACTCTCTTAATTGCCTTTGCGCCTTTGCTTAAAGTTTAACAATCCTTAGTTGTCATTTGTCATTTGTCATTTGTCATTGGTCACTGGTTACTGGTCACTGGTCACTGGTTAC
Organism: Scytonema hofmannii PCC 7110; assembly: GCF_000346485.2. NCBI lineage: Bacteria > Bacillati > Cyanobacteriota > Cyanophyceae > Nostocales > Scytonemataceae > Scytonema > Scytonema hofmannii. The sequence continues at coordinate 845,120 of NZ_KQ976354.1, read as the reverse complement.
TGGTCACTGATCGCTGGTCACTGGTCACTGATCGCTGGTCACTGAAATCAGACCCAGTACAAACTCACCTTCATTAACGGCGTGATTGGTTGAAGAATCGTAAATCAGCCCGTCTTGTTCGGCAAAGACATCAATGACAGTAGGTAATTTGCCTTCTTTATTAAATTGCAAAATTTGATACACCCTATCTCCGGCCTTTACTGAACTCCCCAAGTCAACTTTTGATTGAATCATTCCACCTGTTGGAGCATGATATTTTTTGGCTTGGCTTCTTCTGCTAAAACTCATCTCATGGGATGCGCTTTGTAATAAAGCTCCTTTTACAGGAAGATCAGAAGTTTGCAACACTCCTTTCTGTACTAAATAATTTTTTATGCCCCTAACTCCTTTCTCGACTGAATCAGGATTCATCTGCATTCCCGTTCCAAGTTCTAGTGTCCAAGCTTCCACATCAAATCTGATTTCCCTTCCAAGTTCTTTGAAAGATTTTTCCAGGGCTAACCAAGGTTTGATAAACGCTTCATCAAAAGCATTTCCATCATATTCATCTAGTAAAATTCCTAGTGGAAGTAAAAAAGATTTTGCACTTTCTTCTCGATCGCGGAAGTAATACACATAGTTTAATCCTTGAGTTGTGTGGCTGTGTAAGTCAATTAGAAAATCAGCATCTATACTCAGAGATTGCAATTTGTAACGAAATTTTTCTGTATAAGGGACGCTACTAGAAGAGTTGATTTTTTCTAAAAGACCCGTAAATTTCTGCTCAATAGCATTTAGATAATTTTTCCTCACTACTTCTGGATTAAGATGAATTTGAGATTGGGCAAATTCCCTTAAATTGTTAGTAAACTTCTCATAATCCCAAAAGATACGGTTCCAATCTTTAGCTTCAGAAATACAGTAACGACCTGAAGAAAAAAAGTGCGATCGCTGATTTGTGCTCATAGAATTACAAACAGGAACCAGCCAAATTTGTCCAGTTAGATCGGTGTTGTTTATGGATAGCAAAAATTCAATAAGCTGGTGAATAACGGCATTGCCAACAATTTCCGCACCATGTAAATTAGATTGAATATAAACTTTTTTGCCGGGATGAGCACCAATAAATTTATAGACTTGAAAGGAGAGCACATCACCTGAAGCCATATGGCGCTGCGGAATTGTTTCAATGTTTGGAAGCATGACAGTACTTAGGGGTGACCAATTAAATTAAACCAGTAATCAGTAATCAGTGACCAGTGACCAGTGACCAGTAATCAGTGACCAGTGACCACTAACAACTAACCACTAACAACTAACCACTAACAACTAACAAATGCAAAGAATTGCGATCGCACCATCCCAACTCCAACAAGGGCAAATTTTGCTCACACCCCAACAACAGCATTATCTGGGGCGGGTTTTACGCTTGCGTACAGGCGATCGCTTTATTGCAATGGATGGAATGGGACAATGGTGGCTGGCGCAGTTAGAAGGGGACAACGCGCAGGTTTTAGAACCAATGGTAGTACAAACCGAATTAAGAGCAACCATAACACTGATACTCGCTTTGCCCAAAGGTAATACATTTGATGATGTGGTACGTTGTTGTACTGAGTTAGGGGTTGCTATCATTGCGCCAGTGATGAGCGAACGAACTCTACTTAAACCAAGCCCGCAGAAACTTGAAAGATGGCAACGAATTGCACAAGAAGCGGCAGAACAATCAGAACGTTCTTTTGTCCCGACTATCTTGGAACCTGTCTCCTTCAGCACAGCTTTGTCATCTGCAAACGATCAGCAATACATCTGTGTTGCTCGTGGTAACTCTCCTCATTTGCGAGATTGCTTGCAAGATATAGGACAAATCACAAATGATAACGGACAAAGAACAATTGTCATTGCAGTGGGACCGGAGGGAGGATGGACGCAAAAAGAAGTAGAGTGCGCTACTGACGCCGGATTTCAAACTGTTTCGCTTGGGCGTCGCATTCTTAGAGCAGTCACAGCTCCAATTGTTGCCTTATCTATTGTCGTAGCTGAGTTAGAATCTGAGAAATTTGGGAACTATAAATAATAATTTCGCGCTAAAACTTACCATCAATATTGGTGGGCATTGCCCACCAATATTGAATGGTGGGCAATGCCCACCCTACTGCCTTATCCAAGTAGTATTGGTACCGGACTCACTGCAAGCGATTAACTCAACTTTCCGCAAAATCCAAAATCCAAAATCCAAAATCCAAAATCCAAAATCTAAAATCTAAAATCCATGCTTGAGCAAATTGCTTCCGCTTTAGAGCGTAAAGATTATCCTACTGCTGCTAAATTACTTAAACAGTTACTGAAAGAATCACCAGATAATCCTTGGGTGCAGTTTTATTTGGGAAGGCTGTATGAATCCACTGGAAAGCAAACAGAGGCAGAAAAAGTCTATCGCCGACTGCTGCGGGATACAACGAACTCTAAGTTACTAACACAAGCACGTCAAGGTTTACAACGCTTGGAAGACATTGAAAAAGAGGAGCGACAGCAAGCGAAAGCAAGAGCAACATCTGACGCTAGCAATACAGAACTAGGCGTTTTAGTCTTAGAACCGATTGGCAATGAATTGAAAACTCAAGCAGCACAAAAATTTGCTCAGATTATGCAGCTTGACGCTTACAATGCAAGATTGATGCTACCAAGTCGCGGTTGGCGGGTATACCGAACAGGAGCAGTAGGAGAGCTAAAATATTATGGCGAACAGCTACGCAATGCCAATATTCCCTGTTTTTGGACAACACTCTCTGAAATTCAAAAGATTAAAGTTTTTCAAGTCAGTTACTTCCAACAATCTACTTCAGGTGTAACTGTCGTTTGCAAAAATGATTCAAATCAACTTGGTTCTCTTAACTTTGAATGGTCAGAAGTCCGAGGACGCGTACAGGGGCTTCTGCCCATTTTTGAACAAGTTGTAGACAGAAATGTGCGTGGTAAATTGGAACGCAAAACTCAAACTCAAGATTATTTTCAATTTTACGATTTACATCTTCCTGGGAGAAGCTCTATTCTACGACTTCATGACAACGGCTATGACTTCCAACAAGGAATAGAAATTGCCGTCGCGAAGCGCAAGCCGTACCCGGCTTATCGCACCAGCCACAGTACAATCAGAATGAATTGGAATAGTTTGTTGAGTTGGATTGACCAAAAGCTTCTACAAGTTGAAGTTTGGTCGGAGTTTACACATTTTGCACAGACAGCATTAGATCGAACAGAGCTACTACATCAAATTCAATCTCATATTCATTTATTTCGCAGAGAACCAACTGATTGGGACTCCGCTTTTCACTTATATAGTAGTCTGGTTTTTTTGCAGAATGTTAGAAGTCATTTATAAAGTAAGTCGTCACAACTAAAGTTCATGGGTTATTTGTCATTTTCAAGGAAAAAACCCAGTTTCTCGATCGGGGAAACTGGGTTTTAATAAGTTTTCTCCAACTTAATTACTTAGCAGGTTTCACCTGACGTGCCATATCTAAGAAAGGATTCATGTTCGCACCAGGACGCCTACGACCATTGCTATTGTTAGGTACAAGATATTTTGGTGCAAAAGTTGTTTCAGCTGGTTGCTCTTTGATGACTTTTTTTGCTGCTTCAGCTTTTGCTGGTTGAACGGGTTCTGGTCTTACACCATTGGAAGTTTGTACTAACTCTACCTTAGCGGATTTTGCCTTAGCGGATTTTGCCTTAGTAGCTTTTGTAGCAATCTTTGCTCCATTCTGTGTCGCTTCTTCTTGTGCAGCGACAGGTTTAGCAGCATTCTTTTCTTTCGCTGCTGCGGTTTCTACCTCTTTCTCTGTGCTGGATACAACTGATTGTGCTACTTCCTGAGTCTTTGATACAACTGATTGCGCTACTTCCTGAGTCTTTGATGCTGCTTTTTTAGCTGCATCTTGTGCTACTTCCTGAGTCTTTGATACTGCTTTTTTAGCTGCATCTTGTGCTACCTCAGCAGCTTCATCTAACTCCAGATAGTAGCCGTTTTTTTTACCGCCAAACAGCCCGATGAAAAAATTCAAAATTCCGGCAATTAAATTTTTGATAAAACCGAACATTACAATTTCTCCTGCTTTTTATACCTGGTCTCTGACCGCAATCCTTAAAAAATCACGGAATATTGTTACGTTTTATCAAGACATACATCATTAAGCCAGTCGCCTGTATAACCAATCTGAGTAACAGCCTCCGTAGGCTCACTTCTCAATAAGGTTGTTGTAACAGTACGGGGTTAATGCTTATGAGCTCTTGCTTTCAGGCACTCGTAACCTGTATACAGTCAGACTTAATTATTAAATTTTATTGTAACTAGAGGCAAGATTTTGAGAGACTGCTTAACAAAACTTAATAGTCACTGGTCACTGGTCACTGGTCACTGGTCACTGGTCACTGGTCACTGTCAAACCACTAGGGGGACTGTCATATTGTATATGTCAAGTAGCAATCATTCTTGATTAAATTAGAAAAATTAGGAATATTAAATGACTAGTATAGAAGAACAGAAAAACCCCGTAGTACTGGTACATGGCATTTTTGATACTGGTCGAGTTTTCGATAGAATGATTCCCTACCTCAAACAGAGGGGTTTTACGTTGTACGACCTAGACTTGGTACCAAATAGTGGTCGAATTGGTCTTGATGATTTGGCAAAGCAAGTCGCTCACTATATTGACACCACTTTTGACCCAGAACAACCTATAGATTTAGTGGGCTTCAGTATGGGGGGTATCGTCAGTCGTTATTACATTCAGAAACTGGGTGGCATAAATCGCGTAAAACGGTTCATCACTATCTCCTCTCCACATCACGGTACGTGGGTAGCCTTTTGCACCCAAGGCTTGGGTTGTATCCAAATGCGTCCTGACAGTGCTTTTCTACAGGACTTAAACCGGGATGTTGCAATGTTGAAACAGCTAGATTTTACATCTATATGGACGCCATACGATTTGATGATTGTCCCTGCCAATAGTTCGCGTCTTCCCGTGGGACGAAATGTAATTGTCCCAGTTTTAACTCATGCTTGGATGCTGACAGATATCAGAAGCTTAGCATCAGTCGCAGACGCCTTGGCTACTCCAGTTCAACGCGATCGCCAATTTGTGTATATTCAGCATCCCCAAAAATCGCTTCAGAATAACGGTAATACTTAAATTCCATCAAGTTATAAAAAGGGTCTTCTAAAAAGAAAGTGCGATGTTCTAAAGGAGAACCAACAAAGCGGTGTTTGGGTTCTTCGCGAAAAAGTAGCTGTTGTTGTTGCGCTCTTAGCAGTAAATCTTCCCAATCTTCCACTGCGGTAAAAATTATGCCAAAATGTCTGGGGTATATACTGTGTTGGTGGACGAGTGTTTCTTTAGTAACATGAGCTACTAGTTGATGCTCGTAGAGCTTGAGAATGAGAGCATGGCGATTCTCCCGACCGGGGAGACAGCCCAAACCATCTACATAATAAGTTTTTGCTTGGGTAATATCTGTGACAGGAAAAGCAAGATGAAATAAAGTTGGATTCATGGTTAGTACCAATAAGGTAGAGGACAGCTTACTGAGGGCGCATAATTACTGAAAGTCTTGCTTAAATGGAATGGCAAGAATCAGCATATTTACCATTCTCATTTTAGAGAAAAAACAAATAAACAAGTAACATAAAATACCAACTTTTTGGCTTCTCATCCTGTGTTTTTAAATGAATAACACCCAGGCATAGGTTAAGGAGCCAATTTGTTTATGTTACGGGGACGCAATGTATGGCTGTTAACTTATTCGATGCTAATTACTATAAAGCTGCCAATTCAGATCTAGCAGCAGCAGGTATTACTACAAACGAGCAATTACTGTCACACTTTCAAAGCTTTGGTCTGAATGAAGGGCGATCGTTTTCACCCCTTGTTAATCTCAACTTCTATCGTGCTAGCAACGGCGATCTAACTGGCATGAATAATCAACAAGCATTCGACCATCTGAGCAATTATGGTGTTGCTGAAGGACGGCGCTTTTCTCCGTTTGTTGACCTGGGCTTCTACAAGCAAGTAAATGGTGACTTAGCAGCACTAAACTTCAACAATGAACAACTGTTCGAGCATTTGAGCAGTTTTGGTGTTGCTGAAGGACGCCAATTTAACCCTGCCTTTGATATCACCTACTACCGTGAGGTCAATCCTGACTTAAAAGCAGCAAAGTTGAATAACAGCCAACTGTTTGAACACTTTCAATTCTTTGGTTTGACTGAGGGGCGGGTTTCATCATCTGCGTTCAATGTCAAAGTTTACCTAGCCAATAATGCTGATTTGGTTGCTGCTGGTTTCGGCAATCAACAAGCTTATTCACACTTCCTAATGAACGGACAGAAAGAGGGACGTCCTGGTAGCGACTATGCTGGGAATTCTCTAGATTCTGCTCGTATCTTTCCCCAAAGCACAAGCATTCTCGCCTATAGTGATTTTGTCGGTCTTGGCGACACCAAAGACTATTATCGCATTTCTTTTGATAATCTTACCAATGCCAGCCTCAAACTCGACAGCTTAACTGACAACGCCGATGCTAGAATATTAGACTCTACAGGTAAAATCATCGCAAGTTCGTTAAATACGGGTGCAACATCCGAAACAATTAATGGCACACTAGAGGCTGGTACATACTATATAGAAGTTTCCTCTGCTGATAGTGCCAATACTAACTACAATCTGACTCTGTCCACAGAAAATCCTCTAAGTAAAGCTATCTCGCTTGGCGAACTAGATGGTACTAATTCACTAGGGAAATCTTCCACACTCGCATTATCAGCTAATGACTTTTACCGCTTTAGTGTCAAGACAGAAAGCACGGTCAATGCATTACTTGATGGTTTGAATGGAGATGCTAATTTGCAAGTGATTTGGGATGTAAATAAAAATGGTCTGGTTGATAAAAGTGATGCGATTTTCTCATCAGCACAATCAGACACGACACCAGAGCAACTCAAGGGCTTTTTACCTGCTGGCAGTGACTATTATATCCGGGTAATATCAAACACTGCTACTCCTATCAACTATAAGGTCACTCTGTCCACTATTAACCAAGTCCAGACAACATACAATTACTACAGTGGTTCTGGGACACCGGACCAAGGAACGCCTGCACTATTCTTTGATAGCAGTTTTGGCGGTGGTACTCAAACGGCTGTTCAGGGTTCATCTCAGTTAGTCTCTACTACTTATGGTGTTGCTGGTTATAGCAAGTACGATGGTGGTGCTGTTAAGCTCGATCGCAATAATGGCTATAAACTTAAGTTCCAAGTTAAGCTCAATACCGAAAGCCACTTTGGTGATAACAACGGTGACAAGTTAGACGACAATGCTGGTTTTAACGTAACTGTTGCAAGTGGTGATGGCAAAGGCATTGAACTAGGTTTCTGGAGTAATGAAATCTGGGCAAAGAATTATGACAGTGCTTCTGGTAGTTTTGCGTTGACTCATGACACTAGTGAGAAAGCTACCAAAAATACAACTGCCATGACAAACTACGAACTATCAGTTCTGGGAGATAACTACCAACTGTTTGCTGACAATTCTTATGTCCTCAGTGGTAAGCTGCGCGATTATTCAGGAATTGGTGAAAAATACAGTTTGTCAAACTACTTCTTCTTGGGTGACAACAGCAGTTCTGCAAAAGCTGATGTCAGTATAGGCTCTATCTCTTTAATCACATTAGATCCGGCAACTATGGCAAATTAAGTTTGTTTTTCCCTCACCCTTACCCTCTCCCAAAGGGAGAGGGACTGGATTTCCTCTCCCTTCTCCCCTTGGGAGAAGGGTTGGGGATGAGGGCAATTAGACATTAGCCTGTTGCCTTTGATACAATGACCAGTACAAACCTTTTTGTTGCAATAGCTCTGAGTGAGTACCCCGTTCGGCAATCACACCCTTTTCTAGCACTAAAATAAGATCGGCACGCTTGAGAGGGGCAAAACGGTGAGCAATCAAGAACACAGTGCGGTTAGCAGAAATTGCTTGCAGGTTTTGCAGTACCTGCTGTTCCGTTTCGCTATCCAAAGCACTTGTTGCTTCATCCAAAATTAAAATAGGTGCTTGCGAGAGGAACAACCGCGCTAAAGAAATGCGCTGTCGCTGTCCTCCAGATAAAGCTGTACCTCTTTCTCCAACATTAGTTTCATAACCGTGGGGCAATTCACTAATAAAATCATGGGCTGCAGCTAATCGCGCAGCTTCTACAACTTGTTCGGCTGTAATATCGAGATTGCCCAGTGTGATGTTCTCTAAGATAGAACCGTTGAATAAAAAGTCTTCTTGGAGAACAACACCAATTTGTTGGCGCAGTGAAGCTAAATCAGCACTTTTTATATCAAAGCCATCTATTAATATCCGTCCTGATTCATTTTGATAAAGACGTTGCAAAAGTTTAGAAAGGGTGCTTTTCCCAGAACCACTGCGTCCAACAATACCGACAAAATGCCCTGGTTGTACGTCAAAGGAAATTCCCCTTAAAACGGGTTCAGTATTTGGTCGGTAACGGAAGAAAACTCGATCGAAGGAAACTTGCCCTTTGAGGGATGGTAAAACTAACCCTGTTCCTGATTCCGCTTCTGGGGCTACGTTCAGAATATCACCAATCCGATCTACGGAAAGTAGAACTTGTTGCAAACTTTGCCATAACTGTACTAAGCGCAGCAGTGGTGCGGTGACTCTACCGGAAAGCATTTGGAAAGCAACCAGTTGACCGATTGTTAACTTTTGGTCAATGACTAACTTAGCTCCAAACCAAAGAATCAGTAAGCTGGAAAAATTAGTGAGGAAATCACCAATATTGCTGCTGATATTGGATGTGGTAGAAGCTTTGAAACCTGTACGGATGAAGCGAGCAAATAGACCTTCCCAGCGAACTCTTGCTGCTGGTTCTGCAGCATGAGCCTTGACTGAGTGAATTCCTGTGATTGTTTCAACAAGAAATGATTGACTGTCAGCGCTGCGATTAAAAGTTTCGTTTAACCAGTTGCGAAGAATGGGCGTTGCTATCAGTGTCAGTAGAGCAAATAAGGGCAAAACTGCTAACGCCACAAATGTTAGTGGAATGTTGTAGTAGAACATCAATGCCAAGTAAACCACGGCAAAAATGCTATCTAATACTACAGTGAGTGCCGTACCCGTGAGAAACTGACGGATCTGTTCCAATTCTTGGACTCGGGCTACCGTGTCCCCTACTCGTCGCGACTCAAAATAAGCTAGAGGGAGTCGCATTAGGTGACGAAAGAGTTGTGCGGATAAGCTTAAATCTAAGCGGCGGGCTGTATGGGTAAAAATAAATAACCGCAAGATCCCAAGAACTGACTCGAATACTGCGACTAACAGGAGTGCGATCGCCATCACGTCTAAAGTTGGCAAACTCTCCTGCACCATCACCTTATCAATCACAACTTGTGTAATAAGCGGTGTTGTTAAGCCCAAAAGCTGTAACGTAAAAGACGCTAGCAACACCTCTCCCAACAATTTCCGGTACTTCCAGACTGCGGGTGTAAACCAGCTGAGATTAAACTTTTCTTGTTTTTGAATAAGTTCTACTTGCCACAACTGTCCATCCCAAGTTTCCTCAACAATTGTTCTGGACAAACTTTCACAAGTTTGTTCGGAATTGAGGGGATTGGCTACGATCGCGCGATCGCCTTTCACTGCATACACCACAATCCAATTGGGATTGGAAGATGAATCGGAACTCCACAGCAGTAAAGCAGGGAATGATAACTGTCGCAACTCAGCCCAACTGACTTGTAACCGTCGCAGCACAAAACCTAACTTTTCTGCTGCTTCCACAAGATTTTTTGGTCCCTGTCCCCGCAACTGACGCTGTACCCATTCCAATTGCACGGGATTATCTAGTTGTTGTGCCACCATTGTTAAACAAGCCGCACCTGTATTTCCACTACTAACAAAGGGATAAGTTGATATGGGAGTGGGGGAGTGGGGGAGTGGGGGAGTGGGGGAGAGTATTGGTTCTTTCCCCCCCTCTCCCTTTCTCCCCTTCTCCCCCTCTTCTTCCCCGCCTTGCCAAAACTCCTCTATTTGTGGTGTAGAAACTTCTGCCCAAAGAGTGGTATCCCAGCGTACCACAATGACTTCTTTGCTAGCAGCGACAGCTTTACAATCAAAAGAAAATTTTTGGAGGTTACCAAACCAGTCTCCTGGTTGTAGAGTTGCTAATGGCTGATTGGCTCCTTCAGATCGCAAGCGCACTTTACCAGAAATAATCAGAAACTGAAAATCTCCTATGTCTGGTGACCAAATTTTTTCTCCCAAATTGTAACGAAGAGTTTCTGAGACTTCTTGCAGTCGGCTTTTTTGTTCGGGAGTTAACCAGCATAGCGGTGGTTGGTTCCAAGGTATAGAAGCTAGCACGTTATTTTGCAACGATTCGTTACTTATTAGTTTTAATTCACTTGAAGTTTTACCGTTAACTTTTGGATTTTCTCTGCTAGCCATTTCTCAAATAACTCATTTTGTAGTGCTTGTTTTAGTTGAGTATCTTCTAACGACGCTGGCAGAAATTGTTCTAAACGAAACAATCCATAGCGTTGTTCTAGTTCTATTGGTCCTACCACTTGTCCGGGACTAGCTATGTCAATTGCTGCCCTGAGTATATCTGGCATTGTTCCCCGACTCACTGGTCCCATCATCCCATTTACAATCCGGTCATCTGCGAGAGAGTATTCTTTAGCAAGTTGTTCAAAGCTTGCACCTTCTTCAATCTGAATTTGTAGTTCTTCCGCTAATTCCCGATTGTCAACAATAATCCGAGATACAACAACTCTATCTAGAAAAATTTTCCGCTCAATAAAGTATTCTTGTAGCTTGGCTTCGGTGATGGCGGCTTTAAGTTTTTCTACCTTAAAACCAAAAGCCACTGATGCATGGAAATTCTCATAATTCGTACCATTGTTCGTCAGCCACTCTTGAAAACTTTGGGGGTCAGTTAGCTGATTTTTTAGCCGAAAATCAATGATTGCCTGTTCTGTTATAGCTGGACCGATCGCTATATCAACTCGTTTATCGAGTTCTTGCTCGATCGCATATTGTCGGAGCACATCTCCTATGAACTGTCCCAATTTTCCAGAAGCTTGTAAATATCTTACTGCTTGTCCGATAGAAATTGGTTTGTCATCTACACTTAAAAACGATACAGACTCCATAAATTTAATGAGTAGAAAAAACTACATAATAAAATATACAACTCATGCTAGATGGGGACTGAAGTTTAGCTAACAGATTGGAAGAACTATCATACGGCAATTTTAAGCAGTCGGATGTTAAAGCCGCAACTAAACTTCAAAAAATCGCAGGTGAACAGTTTAAATTATATTCACAAAAAATTAAGCGAGAACACTTGACCAGAAAAGAGCAAAGGAAATTGCGGCGATCGCACCTATCAATGTGTTAATAATATTCACCAATTCATTAGTTAACCAGTTAAATCGAGATTGTAGTGTTGCTCCAATCACACTTTCCAAAGTGGTGGCAATGAACGCTGCCAGCACGCACCACAGTACACCTAACACATCTATCAAACCTACTCCCCAAGCAAGGAGCGCCTGTGCCAGGGACGCAACTGCACCAGCTAAAGTTCCCTCAATACTAACAGCTCCTTCAGTTCCCCGTGGTACTGATTGGAATGTAGTAATGAGAAAAGTACTTTTACCATAGGCTTTGCCTACCTCGCTTGCACAGGTGTCAGAAAGTTTGGTACTGAAAGAAGCTACGTATCCTAGGAGAAGAAGGGAGTAGGGAGTGGGGAGTAGGGAGTGGGGAGGGGGGAGAACTCCGGAATGAATAATACCTACGCCGACGGCGCATAATGCCCCAGTGAGCGCTGAACCCCAAACGTTTTCTGGTCCTCTGGCACCAGAACGCTTTTCCGCTATGCCTTCTGCTTCCTTTTGTGCCATACCGACACGGGTTGCAAAAGAACCAACAAGAAAATAGAACATAACTACTACATATCCCTGCCAACCTAGTGTTCCCCAAATGAGGGTCCCAAGTAACCATGCGTGGAAATATCCTGCTGGTGTCAGTAGCTTTTTAGGAGCAATCCAAGCTAAGCCGAGCAAAAAGGTGTTGAGTCCTACTCCCACTAACCAAGGATTTACAGAATTTAGTAAAGAAATCATTAACGTCTGATTTTTCACTCGTATTTTTGCCAAAGTACCAATAGGATATCTAATCTAGTGCATTGCGGATTGCTTGCTACAACCCCTAATCCTGGCAAAGTCCAATAACTGACGAAAGACCAAAATTATATAAAATAATTTTATTTTGTATCAAAAAGTACTAGAAGTAAATCTCTAAAATACGCAAATCTAATTTGGCATGTGTTGATAAACACAAGATAAATGGCTTTTTTAAAATTTTCTATATAAGTACATAATATACTTTAAAGTTTCAGTAAAATTTTTATTTTATTTTAGTAAATTTATACACAAGCATATTTCTTTTCCGAAAAAGAAATATTGTGATGTAAGTATGTATCCGTACAGCAAAGAGTATGTCCGTTACGTTATCCCCAGATTCTCTAGAGACCAGTTGTAACTCAAATATTTTGAATAATCCGATCGCCATCAAGAATTATGTAAATATACGTAGTGATGAATTATGCACAAACAATCTTTATGGTCGCAGTAGTTTTAAACCAGGAAAAAAATTTAATGTTGTAGATGTAGACCCAATTGTATCTGAAAATGATAATAAGATTGACGGAGCGAAAGCGATCGAGGTTTCTCAACTTGGTAGTACGACACTTGAGTTAATTGACACAACATTAAAAACAGGAGACTCTGACAACAGAGTTTATGCAAGTGGAGATTCCGTAGCAGAATACACGTTAAGTATTTTAACAACACTTACAGACAGTGTTAATCATACTTATAGTAGAGATCTGTCCATTCCGATCAATTATTACACTGACATTTACAGCGATTGGGTAGATAGCTCAGCGATCGACTCTTATAAATTTAACCTTGACAACACTTGCAACATTAAACTAGAACTAAACAGTTTAAGTGCCAATGCTGATGTTAAGTTACAAGACATCAGTGGTATTACCCTTGCCAGTTCTAAGAATGTGGGCAATGTAGACGAAGTCATCACTCAAAGGCTATCACCTGGTACATATTATGTTCAGGTTTATGCAGACACTAACAGCAGTAAAACATACTACAACCTGAGTATTTCAGCAACCCCTCTCAACGAAGATACATTACTCATACCCATCGATAGCAACACGCAACCCAGTTCTACTGGTGGTGGTAATGGTAATAGTGGTAATGCTGTGACACCGATACCCGCTTCTGCAGTTACATCTCAAACCCTAAACAACGGTACACGTATTGTTAGAGGAGATCTTGGAGCTAATACCTTTACTTATGAGTCCGGTCCCGCCATCTCAGTATTCTTAGGTAATGGCAACGTTGATTATGGTAGCGGACAGCGAGACTGGTTGGATTTGTCAACAATTTTTTCCACAACAGTTTCTGTGAAATTTGCCAATACTAGCGGCGGGGGGGTACTTTATAACTTAGGTAACGGCACTCGTCTATTTGATGCCATTGAGTTTACTGATGGCAGAAAAATTCTTTTTGAAGGCATGAACTGCGTTGTATTTGCAGACCAAGTGTTTAATTTGTCAGTGCAACCCAACGATCCCCTGTTTAATAACCAATGGAACTTACACATGATGGGAGTGCAAGATGCTTGGCGTTTCACTACAGGTAACTCGAACGTTCTTGTGGGAGTTCAAGATACGGGTCTAGCAGTTCTCAATGGTAATACTCACCCCGATCTAGGACTTACTACTTATATCCCAAATAACTATGTGGACGAGATAAGCGGTATCGCTGCTACAACTCATGGTCTTTCAACTCAATCAGTCATTAATGCCCCGATTAATAACGGTATAGGGACGAGTGGCATTGGGAATTTCGAGGTTTTTCATATTGATGTTTTGGGTGGTGATGCTAACGACTTAAGTTTGGTAGATGCCACTCAAGAAATGATTCGTAAGGCAAATACAGAAAATCGGCGTTTGGTAATTAACTTTAGCTTAATTGGAGGATTCTCAACGCTATTAGAGCAACTGGTTGTTAATCACCAAAACGTTTTATTTGTCTTTGCATCTGGCAACAGTGGCGGAGACACTCTTGCAGAACCTGCAATTTTAGCTAAGTACTCAAATGCTATAGCAGTAGGTGCTTCTTGGGGACGTAGAGACTACTATAGCAATCCAAGAAGTTTCTTGGGAGAACGTATTACTTACAGTAACTGGTGGAGTTCTAATGGCGGACAAGATCTGACCCTATCAGCACCTGGTGAGGTACTAGCCGCAAACGCGTCTCAATCGAACACGTTTTCTGCATTGCAGTTTGGCACTAACTCCAATTTTAATGGAACTTCAGCTGCCGCACCACACGTGACTGGAGTAGCTGCATTACTTTGGAGTGTTAACAAGAACCTGACTGCTTACCAAATCAAGGAAATTTTGTCACAAACAGCTTACGACTTGGGTACTCCCGGTCATGACAAAGATTACGGTCATGGTTTTGTGAATGCTGGTGCAGCTGTACGTAGAACATTGGCTCTTGGGATGGGATCTGCATAATCAGTGACCAGTGACCAGTGACCAGTGACCACTGGTCATGGAGTCACTATTATAAGTTTTTACACTGATATAAAAATAATTTTGTGTTAAAAAAAATACGTGATTTTAGCGTGGCTGTTTTAAGGTTGCAATAAGCATTATTGAATAACAGACCTTCAATCTCACGCGTTGAGCTTTCTGCAAAACCTTAGCTTAGCTTAGGTTCTGATTGGTGTGTCTACCAAATCTCTGCGGCAAAAGGACACATATATTTTTATGCAAAACGATTTTACCAGTCATGCTCTCCACACTTCTTTAAGTATTAACATTACTGCAAGCCATCAAACTTTTGCAGGCTCTTTAGATCGGCGTAATCCAAATGATTACTATAGTTTTAGCCTCAATGGTAGTAGTAGCTTGAGTTTAAGTCTTGATGGTCTTTCAGCAGATGCAGATGTACAGTTGCTTGATAGTAACGGTTCAACCATTACAGGTTCACACAACCGTCATAACACGGCTGAATCCTTAGGTATTACTGTAGGTGCAGGTACTTATTACATTGAAGTTTCTCGTGTTGGTAGTGCAAACACCAGTTACAACTTAAAGGCTTTTAAAAACGAAGCACCACAATCTTTACAATTCAACACTTATAAAGGCTCTTATGAAGCTGGAGAGACAGTCAATCTCACCAATACTAGGGTTTTTGACGCTAACGGTGCAAATGATTTGGCACGAGTTGATTTTTGGCTGCAAAAAGATGGAAGTAATTGGCAAGATATTCATGACGTCTTAGAGTTCTCTGTTGATAACACTGACAGTTGTTACAGCAGCTTCACTTACTGTCTAAATAGCCTATCTAGCGGTAATTACCAGTTACTAGCAAAAGCTTACGACAAACTGGGTGCTAGCACGCAAAGTACACAAACAAGCTTTAAAGTTGGAGCAGCATTAGATTGGTTTGACCAAAATATTCAAGATGAAGTCATACGTTCGGCAGCAAGATCGCGTTTTAGTGATGGCTTGTTAGATCGCAACGATATGGTCTCTATTCTTCGCGAGTCGAAAGATGGAAATGTGGTGGATGGGACTGAACTAGCAGATCTCCGTACATTGATAAGTAATACCTCTTACATAAACATATCTGAACACGTTAGAGTGTTGTCTAATAAAGTTCTTAATAATGACACTGCTAACCAAAAGTATCAAGGAAACTCTTTAGGCAATTTGGTTGCTGGTAGTAGCGATGTTCAACTAGAAAACTTAATTAACAAGTGGTTTTTTGGGAGCGATCGCCCGCAAAGCTCTTACACCTATCAGTATGCAAGTGGCTCTTTGTTTCAAAATGGCATTAACTACGAAGATGTCAAACAAGGCAGTATGAATGACTGCTATTTCTTAGCAGGGCTAGCATCAACAGCCTCTCGCACCCCTAACACAATAGAGAGTATGTTCATTGACAATGGTGACAATACCTTTACAGTACGCTTTTGGCGAAGTGGAGTTGCAGATTACGTCACAGTAGACAAATATTTACCCACTGACGCCTCTGGAGCTTTTATTTATGCAAGTAAAGGCAGTCACTACAGCAATGCTAGTAATGAATTATGGGTTGCTTTTGCTGAAAAAGCTTATGCTCAACTAAACGAATCAGGATGGATTTTTCAAAACAATACTAATACTTACGAAGGTATTGGTAAAGGAGGGTACATGAGTGATGCTTTTGCACAAATCACTGGTAAGAAAGCTGCACTTGGTAAAGCTATTGATTGTAACTCAATTATCAATGCCTTCAATTCCGGACAACTTGTTGGACTTGGTACAAAAACCACTGGAGTGGGAGCAAATATAGTAGCCGGTCACGCTTACTCACTTGTTGGTTATAACTCTTCTACCCAAAAATTTGCCCTTTTCAATCCCTGGGGTATAAACACAAGCTCTTCCAAACCTGGTGTTATCGAAGTCAGTTGGAGTGAAGTTCAGTCAAACTTCAGTTACTGGGATACGACTGTGTAAGTTGTTAGTGGTTAGTGGCGTAGTACAGGCGTCTCGCCTGTCATCGTTAGTGGTTGGTAGGGGCGCAAGGCATTGCGCCTGTACAGTAGTTAGTTGGAATATCAATTTATTGGAATGGGCAATGAAAGCAGAACAACTCAAAAATCTGATTGTTAATATTCTAAACGAGCAACCGAGATTTTTTGATGGTGTTTGTGCTCCTGACTTTTCATGGCATCTGGAAAACACCATTTTGAGCTTTTCTCAAACCCTGATTTTTACGTTAGCCATTTTTATTAACTTAGAGCTATTGAGAATTAGCTTGTGGAAAAAGTCACGTTGTTTCGCGGTTTGAGGACTTGCCGTGAAAAGTCAGGTTTGTGCTCAAGATATTAAAAAATTGCTTCTAGACCATTATGACATTTCTGTCAGTGAAAGAACCATCGTTAAAGTGATGATGGAAATCATAGAAGAGGGTCAAAACAAATTTGGTAGCGATGGTTATGTATGTGGTGATGATAGTACACTAACATGGTCGGATGAACACGGAAACGTGGATTCAAAACTGAAAGGAATACATAAGTATTGGTGGTTCAATATGTAATTTCAATTTTTTGGTTATATTTATAACAGCAATAAACAGGGTATTACGGAGTACAGCCAGATCGCACTCCTGTTGAAAAACAAAAATCAATCCCCAGTTTCTGCTTGCTCGTTTCTCAAAAAGCAAAGTTTTATCAGTTGTCTGCACTGCTGTTCATCAAACATGGCAATATGGGCTTTTTCTCTTGTCAGTCCCATCTGTTCGCAAAGCCATTTATAAGCTTTTTTACGGCTCATCTTTCCCGATTTCCATATTGGGTCAAAACAAGCATGGGCATTTCGCCGCCAATGTCTAAGTTGTCGATTAGCCAAAGTTCCTTTCGGGGCATTGTTTTGGGAATGTGCTCCCACGTAAGCATCACAGACTGGGTAATTATCGCACAGCCACAATCTACCGTAGCCCGGTACTTGATAAACTACACTGGCATCTACGTTGGAAACACTACTCCCGCAGTATGGGCAATTCATCATCATTCGTCATTCGTAATTGATAGTATCCCCTAGTGGCACTCTTTACCATACAGCACTTTTGGATCGCCTTACATCCACATATAATGCGATCTGGCAGTAAGCGCCGTCATCGATCGCCGATCGCGACCAAGCGATAAGTAAAAAATTTGACCCTACCTACCCCATCCCGGTGTTGTTCAACTTGTCTTCTTAGGGGGGCGATGGTCAATCGATAATTGATTGGTTAACAGCTGAACTTAAGTCTAAGTATGGTGTTTCTGATAAGCTTAGTAAAGAGTGGATTAATGCTCATCAGTTTTTGCCCTTGTTAAACTAAAATCCATATTCCATTTATTTAATCGCTATGTTTGAATAGGTGAAAAAAGTGAAAGCCATACTAAGCCCTTACTTTGACGCTCCAGGACCTGCTAAATTCCTCCAAAGAGGGCGCTTCGTTGAACACCCAGATATCGCGCCTAGGGGTAATCAGATTCGTGTGGGGCCAAAGCCTGCGCTGCTGCGATCGTCAGTTTACACGCCATTTTTCTCTAAAACCGGAAAACAGACGGAAGAAGCTGTATGTGTAAGGAAACATTTTTTCGCTCGTTATGCCCCTGGATTACTCCGGTCAAAATCTCCGTGGGCGCTCCTTCAGAGGTCAGAATCTAGAAGGGGCAAACTTTAGCGGTGCAGATATCCGAGAAGCGGATTTTAGGGGCGCTAACCTCAAAGGTGCTAACTTCAAAGCTGCTCAAGCTGGATTACAGAAGCGTTGGGCGATTGGTTTAGTTACGAGTTTATGGTTGATATCGGGATTATCGGGGGTTGTTTCAGGCTCCACGGCTTATCTCGTATCAGTTATATTTGACAGCAACATTAAAAATTCAATCACAGGCGTGCTTAGCCTAATTTTGATTGCAGTTTTCTTTATCATTACTATTAGGCAAGGTCTAGGCGCTGGTTTGAGCGCTGTTGCGATCACAGTTGTTGTCACTATTACTGGAGCTTTAATTGCCAATCTCGTCGCTGGAGCTTTGGGTATTGCCTCTGCGGTAGCTAGCTCCATTGGTGTTGCTATCAGTTTCGCGCTTTGTGTTGCTTGCGCTTTTTTTACTGTTGGAGCTTTCTCAATTCCTTTTGTAGTCTCTGTCACTGGATTGGGGAGTATTGCTGTTACAGTTGCTTTGATAAGCGCTATGTTTGCTCATAAAGCTTTGGCAGTAGGTGTTGGAGAACCGATTTTGTCAACACATCTACACGATTAAGTATTATTACTCAAAAACAACATAAGAGTTAATTCCTAGTAGAGTCGGAGTACTTTCCTACCTAACTCTTAAAAATCCCTGCTCTTCTTTGGTAGAAAATTTTCACTTTTTGCGCCGATACGTTTCATCTTATGCGCAAAAACTGTGCCTGAAAGTACTATTCCTTCGTTGTCAAAATATCATCTTATGTGCAAACCTATAGCTATCAATCCCCCTTTTCCACGTATTACACGGTTAGGTTTTTCGCCGATTCACAATTCTTTTGTTTCCTTACCCTGTCAGGCATTAATTCCTTTCTCCCTTTAAAAATGAGCGAACGTACAGACTATAGTCTAGTTTGCACTAATAGAGAGAATAGCGTTTTCTTCGCTAACTTTATGAAGACTGGTATCGCTATCGAAAAAATCCATAAACTACAAAACTTTTAAAAAAAGAATATTTGTCAAATAACTATCTTTTTTTTCTTAAATTAAATAGTAATTTCTACATAAAGACATAATTTGCGTAAAAAACTCTCAATAGATTTGAGTGAGGAGAAAATACTGATGCCCCATGATATTACGAGTCACAGTTTATCTTCCGATAAAGGGCTAACTATTCCTTCTATCTCCTCAGTAAATGCCTTTGATTCTAATAATGACTATGACTTAAGCCTTAACAGTAGTAGCTTTAATTCAAGAGTAGAAAATTTAGAAATAGCTACAGACTCTGTAACAACTTACAGCACGACTGCCAACAGCCAGTTTAGCTCTACTTCTGGTTATGGTTCGATTAATGCAGCTGCAGCAGTAGCTCAAGCTACCGATCGGAATACCTTTGCTGATGTCGCTGACCTTGGAGGTAACAATTGGGGAGCCGATTTTGTGAAAGCTCCAGAAGTGTGGAAACAAGGATATACAGGTCAAGGTGTTGTTGTTGCTGTTTTAGATTCTGGAGTCGATCGCAACCACAATGACTTACAAACAAATATTTGGACGAATAGCAAAGAAATTGCCGATAATGGCATAGATGACGACGACAATGGTTACATAGATGATGTGTATGGGTGGAACTTTGACGCAGATAACAAAGATACTTTAGATATCGCTGGTCATGGTACTCACGTGTCTGGCACTATTGCAGGCGCAAACAATAATGTTGGTGTCACGGGTATTGCCTATGATGCCAAAATTATGCCAGTAAAAGTCTTGAATGACTCTGGTGCAGGTTCTTATACTGCGATCGCAAATGGAATTTACTATGCCGTAAACAATGGCGCTAACGTCATTAATCTCAGTTTGGGTGGGAGTTCTGGTAACTTTCTTCTGGAGTTAGCCCTTGATTATGCTAGTCGCCAAGGCGTTATTGTTGTTATGGCGGCAGGTAATGAAAGCGATTCGCAACCAGGGTATCCTGCCCGTTACGCGGAAAAATATGGAATTGCGGTTGGAGCAGTAGATAAGGATAACAACATAGCAGAGTTCTCTAACAAAGCAGGAAGCAACCCCCTCACTTACGTAACTGCACCGGGAGTTAATGTATACTCTACAATTCCAGACAATGGCTATACTTCCTACAGCGGAACATCAATGGCAACTCCCCATGTTGCTGGTGTTGTTGCTCTGATGCTCAGTGCTAACAAAAACTTAAGTGATGCTCAAATCCGTCAAATTGTCTCAGAAACCTCAGCCAACAGTACACAAGCAGCGACTTTAAATCTATCTAACTTTGTTACAGAAAGCAATAGTGTATCTTCTAACTTCCGTATCAAACAATATAATGATGGCTTTAGCAAGACAGGAGAATTGGCTTCTTTGCCTATTCCAGAGGTTGGTAGCTGGACAAGTGAAATTCCTACGTTACCAAATCAGTTGAACAGTGATAAGGAGCTGCAAGAATCTGTTTTCAGTCTCCAGCCTAAAATGAAGAACAATGAAACATCTGGAAATTCTGTTCTTTTCTCAAAAGTATTTAGTGATGGAAATACTTTCAATATCGCTAGCTATAGCGTAAGTGACAATGAGAAAGATAAAAAAGAGAAGGATGATGGGACAGGTGATATTGAGAAGATTTTGAAAGAACTTGAAAAAATGATCGATCAATATTTTTCTTAATCTGGGGGTAGGGAAGTCGTCTTGTGGTGCGGGCTTCTAGCCCGCAACTACAGCAATTTTCAGATTCATAAACCACATGGAATAGGGTGGGCGTCTTCACCCGCCCTCTCATCTATGTACGGGCGGGGACGCCCGTACCACAAGAAATAAAAACTTGATCAATCCAAAAACCAAACTTCAATCTCCAATCTCCAATCTCCAAAATCTAAACTTCAAAATCCACTCATCCAAAATCTAAAATCCACGCATCGTATTACCTAACAGAAAAAGCCTCGCTAAATCGACGAGTAATTGGCTCCATGATAAAAGTCAAAACTGACTTCTTACGAGTCACAATTTCGCCAGAAGCTGTCATCCCCGGAGTAAATGCAACCTCTTGACCCCGTACCATAACCACGTGTTTGCTCAACTTAATTCTTGTGGGAAAAACTAAGCCCATTTCTTTATCAACAATGGCATTGGGACTCACTTGTACCACTTCCCCATCAATTGTGCCAAATTCTTGGAAAGGAAAGGTTGCCATCTTAACTTTTGCTTTCATTCCCTCACGAATAAAACCAATATCGCGATTGAGTACTTTAACTTCCAAAAGGAGTTCTTCTCCTTCAGGTAAAATTGACAGCAATTCTTCACCTGCTTGAACAGGTCCTTTAGTTGCTTTAACTCTGTAAACAGTCCCGGAAACTGGGGATTTAATGGTTTCCATATCTTTTTGCTTCTTCGCCTGCTCGAACTGACCTTGAACGGTGGTCAATTCTTCTTGACGTTTATTAATCTGAGTTAAAATTTCACTCTGGCGCTCTGAAGCTAATTTTTCTGCTTGAGTACTTGCAGCTTGATATGCTTGTTCGGCTTGACGGATTTCTTGGGCTTGAGCATCAAGATCTTTTTCTAAAGATTTGACTTTATCTTGCGCCTCTGTCATTCTATTTTGGGCGTTTGTGATTTCGTCACTAGCCCTAGTAATTTCCGCATTTGCACGATTGAGTCTTTCTTGTGCGTCTAAGTAATCAACTCTAGGTATCGCACCGGGAGTGACTAGAGTTTTCAGACTTTGTTCTCTTTGCTTGGCAATAGTCATGCCATTCTCAATTTTAGCACGGAGAGTTTGAGCGTTAGCAAGGTTAGTTCTCGCATTGGCAAAGCTAGTTCTCGCATTCACCAAATTTTCTTGCAATCGAGTCAATCTTACTTTGGCTTGATCGATTCGGGCTAACTGACGCTTTGCTTCTGCTTCCGCAGCTGCTTGACTGGCTTGAAAATCTCGCAAACGCGAACTTAACAGTTCATCTTGGAGCTGCGTTCCCGTAGTTTTAACTCCAATGCGTTCTGCATCTAAACGCCGCAAGTCCTCTTGAATCAGCTTGGTAGATTGCGATAGACGAGCAACATCAACTTGTTGATAATCAGGATCGCGTTGAATCAAAATTTGCTCTTTGATCACACGCTCGCCTTCTTTGACGTTAACTGCAAGAATCGATCCATTACCCAAAGCTGTCACCGGACGAACCTGTGAAAATGCTATTAACTCGCCCGGTGCTGTCGCCACTTCATCCACTTGGGAAAAGTGCGCCCATGCGATCGCTCCAAATACGACTGCGCTAATTGTTCCTGCTAACAATCTAGTATATAAAGGTGGCAATTCCTGAACTGCCTTACCCAGTTCATAAGAAAGTTGTTCCTCTGGTTTAGCGAAACGCTGTTTTGTTTTACGTGCTTGAGCTGCACTTGCTACTAGGGAATATTTCATAAAATTTTAGATTGGGGAGTAGGGAATAGGGAGTAGGGAGTAGGGAATCAGAGTAAAGAGTTGTCAATTATATGAATAGTTATTCATAACTCTCCCTACTCCCTACTCACCACTCCCCACTCCCTCATTCATACTGCCAAATATCGGCGGAGGAAGTTTTCTAGTGTTTCCAATTGAAAATTGAAAATTGCTTCTACTTTAGCAATCTCCTCATGGTTACAGAAAAATTCATTTGCTAGTAAGGTGCGGAAAGTACCCAAAGTCTTCTGTGCTTGGGGATTAAACAAACCAAATCCTCCCCTGACCGCGTCAACCAGAAACAGTGGCGGATTGATGACCGCTGGTTCTTTGTTAAATACGCGACTAAAAATTTTGGGAATATCCTCTCTTCGCAAAATTTCCGGTCCTCCAACAGCAAAAATTTGATTGCGAGCAGCTTCCAAGGTTACTGAATCCACCACGATCCTAGCCAAATCATCTGTACTGACAATAGAGGTACGATTTTTAGGGTCACCCACGAGCAAGTATAACCCTGTTTCTCGAAACCTTTCTGCTGATGGCAGCAAATCCGATGCTAATCCAGTTGGACGTAAAATAGTGTAGTTTAAACCACTAGTTTCCAGGTATTTTTCTACTGCTCGTTTGGCTTTGAACACGGGAGCATCTTCGTAACCCCGATCTGCTCCCAACACGGAAATGAACACAAAGTGTTGCACTCCATTTGCTTTTGCCTGGTCGATAAGTTCAATATTAGCGCGGTAGTCTAAGGACAGGGCGTCACCATCAGAACCGTGAGCGCTAATAATATACCGAACACCTTGACAAGCTTTTTGGATATCTTGCTGTTGGCGCAAATCGCCAATGAAGATATTTGCTCCTCTGTGTTCTAACTCACCGTAATGTGAAGTGAGGCGAACAAACGCCCGCACAAGATTTTCCTGTTCCCGCAAAAGTCGCACTACTCTGCGACCTATTCCTCCAGTGGCTCCAGTAACTAGAAACATAGGATTTGGAATTTTGGATTTTAGATTTTGGATTTTGGATTGGGTCATGAACACTAGGTGTTGTAAATTTAGTTATTTCCTTTCGCCCACATCCCTCTATGCAATAGACATTTCCACACTAATCCAAAATCCCCTAATCCAAAATCCAAAATCCAAAATCCAAAATCCCCTAATCCAAAATCCAAAATCTAAAATCCCCTAATCCAAAATCCCCTAATCCAAAATCCAAAATCTAAAATCCCCTAATCCAAAATCCCCTAATCCAAAATCCAAAATCTAAAATCCCCTAATCCAAAATCCAAAATCTAAAATCTAAAATTCCACAACGACTGGCGCGTGGTCGCTGGGTTGAGTTAATTTTCTGGGAGTAACATCAATGGAGCAGCTTTTAGCACGCTCGTACAAGTCTGGTGTGAGATAGTGATGGTCGATTCGCCAACCCAGGTTACGCCGAAAAGCAGCAGCGCGATAATCCCACCAACTATATTGCCCGCTTTCAGATGTAAATTTACGAAAAACATCACTGAATCCCAGTGATAAAACGTCTCGTAGGGCTTGGCGCTCTGGAACGGAAGCCATAATCTGGTTTACGGCAATCGCACCTTCATGAATATCCCTGTCTTCTAAAGCGATATTAAAGTCACCACACATACAAATACTGGGTGAGGTCACCAGAAGCGATTTTAAATACTCGCGCAGTACTGTTAACCAACGCAGTTTGTAATTGTATTTTTCGCTTCCAATAGAGGAGCCATTGGGTACATAAAGATTAACAATTCTTACATTATCTATACTACCTGTAATAATCCGTTTTTGCTCGTCCCATTCTGGGTCTAAATTTGACAAAACATCATAAAAACTACAGCTGACGTCCTTTAGTGGTTGGCAACTAGCGATCGCAACACCGTTATATGATTTTTGTCCTGATGTATAAAGGTGATAGCCTAATTCCTCAAAAAGCGCACGCGGAAATTCAGTATCCACAACTTTAGTCTCTTGTATGCAGAGGACATCAACCCGATTTTGACTCAACCAATCGATAACATGTCCAGTGCGTATGCGAATCGAGTTGACATTCCAAGTAGCAACTTTCATTTTTTTTACAGTGGTTTATCAGTAGTCAGTGGTCATTAGTCAATAGTTAATAGTTATCGGTCAATGGTCATTGGTCAAGAGTTAGCCGCAAGTAAAAAGAATTGATCCCATCCGGGAATTTAGTATTTTTAGTTACAAAAATTTGGATTTTTTCTGATCCCCAAGATAGATGATAAAATTCTGCAATCAGCACTATATTAAGAGTGTAGTTGCTAAATATATTGCTGACTCTCCGTAAGTTGCTGGTGACTATTTCTAGGTACGGTTAACCGAAATTGCACTCTTGCAAAATATTTGGGTTAACTTAAGAATTAGATAGGTAAGTATAAATGCTTTACCTAAGTTGGATACAAATCCGAGTTATAGCCCAGTAAAAGCGCTGAACTAAAAGACCTATGAAAATCGCTCAAGTAGCCCCCTTGTGGGAACGAGTTCCACCTCCAACATACGGAGGCATTGAACTAGTTGTGAGTCGTGTGACTGATGAACTTGTAAAACGGGGTCATGATGTCACGTTGTTTGCATCTGGCGATTCGCAAACGTTGGCTAAGTTAGAAGCAGTTTATCCTCGTGCGTTGCGCTTAGACCCAAATGTCAAAGAGTATGCAGTGTACGAAATGCTAGAACTCAGCCAAGTTTACCAGCTAGCATCGGAATTCGACATAATTCACTCCCATGTAGGGATATCGGCATTACCTTTAGCGAGTTTAGTGCCAACGCCAACAGTGCATACCCTGCACGGCAGTTTTACACCGGACAATCGGCATGTCTATTCCCATCACCAAAAGCAATCTTACGTCAGCATTAGTAACGCGCAACGTCAAATAGACCTGAACTATGCAGGCACGGTTTATAACGGGATTAATCCAGAAGATTATCCTTTTGTAGCCAAACACGAAGAACCACCATATCTCGCATTCTTGGGACGCTTTTCTCCAGAAAAGGGACCGCAACACGCGATCGCTATTGCCAAACAAGCGGGCTGGCGTTTAAAGATGGCAGGAAAAGTCGATGTAGTAGACTCCAAGTTTTTTGAACAAGAAATTGCCCCCCAAATAGATGGTCAGCAAATTCAGTATTTAGGTGAAATTAACCATGCTGAGAAAGCTGAACTTCTGGGTAATGCTGCTACTACTCTCTTCCCCATTACCTGGCAAGAACCTTTTGGTCTAGTCATGATTGAATCAATGGCAACTGGTACACCAGTTATTGCCATCAATATGGGTTCTGTATCAGAAGTTGTTGCCAATGGTGTGTCAGGGTTCGTGTGCCAAAGCTACGAAGAAATGGCAGCAATGATTCCCTCAGCATTGGAATTAAATCGTCAAACTTGCCGAGAATATATAGAAAGCAAGTTTAGCGTTATCCAGATGGTTGATGGATATGAAGCGGTCTATTGCAGAATTATAAAGGATCGCGTCAATACCAATGGTCGAATTCATGCTGCTAAAATCCAGTTTTAATCAACACTTTTTTGACTGCATTTATATCAACATTTCTTTAACAAGGGGGACGTAAATATGAGCATGAGATCCAACAGTTGTCCATGTTGCGGTGATTGCCTCTTGCGTCATGTCCGGCAAGGTGAAGTTTACTGGTTCTGTAAAACTTGTTGGCAAGAAGTACCGTTATTAACAGTAAATCGATTGTCCAAAATTGAAGGCAGAAATCTAGGCGTTGTGACTGCGGTGGTCGCTAAAGATTAGAGATTAGGGTGTGAGGAAAAAAGAGAAGTCTCATTGGCTCGTAGTAGCGCTTAAGCGCATACATCGCTACTACAAACCTACGAATATTTAACTCCACCTGCTACAATCGGGTGGAGTTAAATATTAGGTTGCAATCCGTGTTAGCAGCTTTACTTTACGGTAAAGAAGATTTACGTTTGGAAGAAGTCGCCAAGCCTACTCCTAGTAAGGGTGAAGTTGTTCTTCAAGTGGGAGTATCAACAACTTGTGGTACAGATTTGAAAGTGTGGCGGCGTGGCGGTCATGCTAGAATGCTTAAACCGCCTACTCTATTTGGTCACGAAGCGGCTGGACAGATTGTAGCTGTAGGAGAAGGTGTTACAAATTGGCAAGTGGGCGATCGCGCAGTCGCAAATAATTCTGCTCCATGTATGAAGTGTTTTTTTTGCGATCGCCAAGAATACTCTTTATGCCCAAACTTGACCTGGAATAATGGAACATTTGCCCAATATTTAAAAATTCCCGCACCGATTGTGCAGCATAATCTGTTGCCCATTCCCCATGACTTACCCGATGAATTAGCATCCATGACAGAACCTTTAGCTTGTGTACTGCATGGAGTCGCCCGTTCCAACGTCAAACCGGGCGCTCGTGTTGTCGTGGTAGGGGATGGGGCAATTGGGCTGATGTTCGTGGCAAAGTTGGCTCTCGATACACAAGCAGAAGTCCTACTGTTTGGAGGAAATGACCAACGGCTAGCAATTGGAAAAAAGCTAGGTGCAGCAGCAACCTTTAATTACCGCCAATTACCGGATATTCCTGCTGTTGTGAAAGATTTAACACAAGGAATGGGTGCAGATGTTGCGATCGAGGCAACTGGAGTGCCAAGTGCTTGGGAAACAGCTATTGCCTGTGCTCGCCCTGGTGCAACTGTCAATCTTTTCGGTGGTTGCCCGCGAGATACTAGTATTACTGTAAATACAGAACAACTCCACTATAGTGAACTGACACTAAAAGGAGTCTTCCACAACACCCCTGTATTTGTACGAGAAGCACTTTCACTCATTGCTACCAGGAAAATTCCTTTTGAGTTATTAATTAGCGATCGCCGCCCCTTAACGGATTTAGAACAAGTCTTTTGTGACATGAGGGAACGTAAGGTCATTAAGGTCGCAATGATTCCCAACCCATAAGTAACCATTATGTACTTTTGCACGCCAGAACAAATCAAAATTTTTCTTTTCCCTCACTCCCAACTCTCAACACAACCAATCATGAAAATCCCTCTTCCCCTACTCCCTACTCCCCACTCTCCACTCCCTTTTTCAACCTAGTACTGTTTGCAAAGCATACAATAATTCTTTAACAGTATAAGGCTTGGACAGAAATTTGTGGACACCATTGCCAGTAGCAGCAGCTAACTTACTGCTAGACATAAGTCCACTTGTAGCAATCACTTTCACCTGTGGGTTGATTTTTTGGATGGTACGGATAGCAGTTAAACCATCAAGTAAAGGTAACATCATATCCATCAACACAACACAAATTGTATCCTTGTACTGGGCATAAAGCGCGATCGCTTCCACACCATCATTTGCTGTCAAAATCTTATAGTTGTATGCTTCTAAGGACGCTTTGGTAATTTCTTGAATCGAAGGTTCATCGTCTACAACTAAAATGAGTTCTCCATTGCCTGTCAATACCTCAACTTCTGATGCTAATTCTGTTTCCATTTCCTCTACTGCAGGAAAGTAAACCTTAAAGCGAGTTCCAGTGCCAACTTCACTATATACATTCACAAAACCACCGTGACTTTTGACGATGCCAATGACAGTCGAAAGTCCCAAACCGGTTCCTTTACCTTGTTCCTTAGTGGTGAAAAATGGTTCAAAAATTCTGTCCATAATTTCAGCAGAAATGCCAACTCCAGTGTCTGAAACAGTAATGACTGTATAAGGTCCGGTTTTTGCCTCTAGATGCATGCGAGCATAATTTTCATCAACCAATAGATTTTTGGCAGTGATACTCAAAGTACCACCGTTAGGCATAGCATCACGGGCATTGACACAAAGGTTCATGAGTACCTGATGCAGTTGTGTACTATCACCAGAAACCATCCATAAATCTTGTTGTATATCAGTGCGGACTTCTACAGATTTGGGAAATGTTTCTTTGAGAATAGTTATGACTTCTTTAATTAAGTGTCTCATCTGTAAAGTAATCCGCTTTCCTTCGACACCCCGAGCAAAAGACAAAACCTGTTTTACTAGATCGGCACCACGTTTGGCACTATCTTCTAAGATTTCTAACAGGTGCATATCCTGCTCGTAAATATCGGGGTATTTCAGTGGTAATAGTTGCGCTACTGCCAGAATAGGTGTTAGGATATTGTTTAAGTCATGAGCAATGCCACTTGCTAAAGTGCCAATACTTTCCAATCGTTGAGCACGAAACAATTGTGACTCCAAAAGCTTCTTCTCTGAAATATCAGTATCAACACTCAGAATTGATTTAGGCTTGCCATTGCGATCGCGCACCAAAGTCCATCGGCTTTCTACAAGAATTTCCTTATTATTCTTCGTCAATTTAGTCACTTCACCTTGCCACTTGCCTTTGCGAGTCACACTTACAAAAGCTGCTTGCTCTTCTGGTGGCGTTTCATTGTACAAAAACTTGCTAGCATTCTCTCCACATGCTTCTTCTGAAAGCCAGCCATACAAATTTTCTGCACCTTTGTTCCAGAATAAAACACGGTTTTCTAAATCTCGTACAAAAATCGCATCAGTAGTAACATCAAGTAAAGCAGCCTGTTGGCGAATTTTCTCTTCAGCTAGTTTATGCTCGTTAATGTCAATGCAGGCACAGGTGATACCTACGATTTCATGGGACTCGTTGTATAATGGTTCGATGGTCAGATCGTAATATCGAGTTCCTTGGGCTGTGGTAATAGAAACTTCTTCTCTGATTCCCATCCCTGTAGCCAGTACACCTAATTTAATCTCTTTGAGACGTTCACTATCGTTAGCCCAAATAAAATCTGAGTCGCACTTGCCCAAAATCTCTTCAGCACTCAAGCCAAAAATTGGATTGTAGACCCAAGTGTAGCATAGTTCTTTGTCTTGGTTAAATACAAAAATAGGAGAGTTCTTCAATGCCACCCGAAATCGCTCTTCACTCTGTCTTAAAGCTTCCTCCGTGCGCTGACGTTCAATTGCATAGCGCATAGAACGGAACAGCAAATCGCCATTCACCTGTCCCTTGACTAAATAATCTTGCGCTCCTTGTTGCATTGCATGAGTAGCCAGGGTTTCATCATTAAAACCTGTCAAAACAATCACAGGAATGGCCGGATATTGACAGTGGATTTTGACAAATGTTTCCAACCCTTGGCTATCTGGCAATAATAAGTCTAGCAAAATGACATCAAAACTTTCTTCTTCCAGAGATTTTAGTGCTTCATCTAACCGCTGTACCTGTTCCAGAACAAATTCAACGGATGGAACTTCCAATAAAAATTCCCGCAACAGTCGGACGTCTCCAGGGTTATCTTCAACTAATAAGACTTTCATTATGATTGGTTAGTGGTTAGTGGTTAGTAGTTAGTGGTTAGTAGTTAGTAGTCATTTAACTATTTTCCCCCACTTTCCCACTTCCCCACTCCCCCACTCTCCCTTCTTCTTTACTCTTGTGGTAATTTGACAACAGTAAACCAGAAGCTTTCGATAGAATGTACGATTTTAACGAATTGGTCAAAGTCTACTGGTTTGGTAATGTAACAGTTGGCACAGAGATTGTAGGCTCTGAGAACATCTTCTTCCGAACCAGATGTGGTTAGGACGACGACGGGAATTCTTCTAAGAATTCTATCCTCTTTTATTTCTGCTAGCACTTCTCGCCCATCTTTTCTAGGTAGATTTAAATCGAGCAGTATAATATCAGGGGTTGGCATCCCTTGATACTGTTCTTCCTTGCGTAGAAACGCCATAGCTTCAACGCCATCACGTGCTACATTTAAGTTGACGGAGATTTTGCTATCTTCCAGAGCGATCTGGGTTAGCTGGACATCGCCAGGATTGTCTTCTACGAGCAAAACCTCAATAGGCATAACTATTTCTGTACTCACAAACGATTTCCTGCTCTATCGGGAATAGTAAAGAAGAAAGTTGTACCCTGTTCTGGTTGTGACTCAATCCAGATGTTTCCACCGTGACGTTCCACAATTTTCTTACATATTGCCAGTCCAATGCCAGTGCCGGAATACTTATCTCTGGTGTGCAGTCGTTGGAAAATAATAAAAATTCGCTCGGCATACTGAGGTTCAATGCCTATTCCATTATCTCTGACGGTAAATCGCCATTTTTCCTCTATACGTTCCACTCCAATATGAATTTGAGGTGTTTGTTCGCTGCGAAATTTGATGGCATTTGCAATCAGATTTTGAAACAGCTGTGTTAGTTGTGTGGCATCTGCCATAATTTCAGGTAAAGAATCCTGCGTGATGACTGCACCACTTTCTTCTATGGCTATTTTGAGATTGGTAAGAGCACTCTTGACAATAGAATGACACTTAACTAATTTGAAGGGCTGTGCGCGAGTGCTGACACGAGAATAACTCAATAAATCCTGAATGAGTTTCTGCATCCGATGCGCTCCGTCTACAGCATAGGCTATAAACTCATGGGCTTGACCATCTAGTTTATCTTTGTAGCGTCGCTCCAAAAGCTGCAAGTAACTTGTGACCATTCGTAGTGGTTCTTGTAAATCGTGAGAAGCAACGTAAGCAAATTGTTCTAGTTCGGCATTAGAACGAACGAGTTCCTCGCGTTGCTGAGTTTCTTGTGCTAACAAATGTGCCTGAGATAGAGCAATACCAATTTGGTTTGCTAACTGTTGTAGTAACTCAATCTCTATATTGCTCCAATTGCGAGGGCGATCGCATTGGTGGGCAATCAACAAACCCCATAAGTTTTCCCGTTGGAGTATCGGTACAACGAGATTAGATTTTACACCAAATTGTGCGAGAAATTGTCTATGGCAATCTTGGATGCCTGCTGTTTCAATATCCGCGATCGCACTCGCTCTTCCTTGACGGTACGGCTCTTGATAATCTTTTCCAAAGCACGGATCGTGAAGATTTTTTCCCAGTACTGCAGGAAATCCGGGCAAAACAGCCTCTTGCATGACAGTCCCCGAACCCTCTGCCCAAAGACGGAAGATCAGAACTCGATCTGCCTTTAGCAGTTTTTGGACTTCCGTAACTGCTGTTTCGAGAATTTCCTCAATTTGTAATGATTGGCGAATTTTTAGGGTAATTTCGGCAAAAAGTTGCGATCGCCTGTTTTGGTGTTTTAATTCTTCTTCTGCTAGCTTCCGTTCTGTAATATCTGTGTAAGAACCTACCATTCGCAAGACATTGCCAGCATCATCCCAAAGTGCTTGACCCCTATCTAAAATCCATTTGTAAGAACCATCTTTGCACTGTATTCGATGTTCGCTGATATAATATGGGGTCTTTTTTGCAAAGTGGTTCTTCATCACTTGCATCACCCTTTCCAAATCATCAAGATGAACTCGTTTCTGCCACTCATCCAGATAATTGGTAACCTCATGGTCTTCATACCCTAGCATTTTTTTCCAACGCTGTGAGAAGAACACTTCATTGGTTTTGATATTCCAGTCCCAAATACCATCATTATTGCCCCTTAGAGCCAATTGCCAGCGTTCTTCACTTTCTCGCAGAGCGACTTCAGCGTACTTGCGCTGAGTTATGTCCTGAAAATATACGGAAAGACCTTCGCTTGTAGGATAAGCATGGACTTCAAACCAAGTATTTCGTGGTGAATAGAACGCTTCAAAAGAAACGCTGATTTGTTGAGCGACTGCTTTGTGATATTGTTGATAAAAAGTAGAATCAACAGATCCAGAAAACTTATCCCATACAGACTGACCGAGTAATTCCTCTCGATTGCTTTCTAAAAACCGTTCTGCTTGTCGATTGATGTAAATAAAACGCCAATCTTTGTCTAGGGCAAAGAAGGCATCAGTAATACTCTCTAAGATTTTTATGCTTTGATTTCGTGCTGCTTCTGCCTCGCGTTGAGCAACTTCGCTTTGTTTGCGTGCCATTTGTTCTCGTTCTAGGAGTCTCTGACGCTCTCGATCTGCTTGCTTGCGAGCAGTGGTATCGCGTGTGACAGCTAACAGAGAAATTATATTTCCATCGGAATTCCGCAAAGGAACGGCGTGAGTTTCCAACCAACAGCGCTTTCCCTTAAGTCCAATAATTTTAAATTCTAGTATCCCCGATTCACCCTGAAAAACCTTATTTGTGAGATCTATAAATGCTTGACGGTGCTCAGCAACAATGAAGGGATAGACGCACTTTCCCACAACTTGGTTGGGA
Source organism: Scytonema hofmannii PCC 7110 (assembly GCF_000346485.2). Classification (NCBI taxonomy): domain Bacteria; kingdom Bacillati; phylum Cyanobacteriota; class Cyanophyceae; order Nostocales; family Scytonemataceae; genus Scytonema; species Scytonema hofmannii. Next base: position 812,149 of record NZ_KQ976354.1, on the reverse strand, counting down.
GAATCAGCTTCAATCATTGCCAGCCCTGCTGGGTTCATCTCCAATAGAGTGCCATCCTTGGCAAGTAATTTGACACACTCTGGTTCTGACTGAACAATTGTACGGAGAAGATTTTCACTGTGTGCTAGTTTTTCTTGCGTGAGTTGAAGCTCATCTGCAAAATGGCATACCTCAGTTAAATTGCGTCTGAGTTCCAGTTGACTGATGACTTGGCGGCTTAAGGCTCTGAGAGCTTCTATCTGTTGCTGGTTCAGTTCTCTTGGAATGCGATCGATAACACAGAGAGTACCCACCATGTCTCCTTTAGGAGTCATTAAGGGAAATCCTGCATAAAACCTCACGTAGGGATAGGATGTAACGACTGGATTCTTTGCGAACTCTTCATTGGTATGAGTGTCAGAGACGATCGCCACATCTTGTTTTTCTTGGCATAGGTAAGAGAAACCTATGCTCCGAGGTACTTCTGTTAAATCAATACCTATCTTTGCCTTAAACCATTGGCGATCCTTATCAATAAAATTCACCAAAACAATGGGAGCATCACAAATAAAGGCAGCTAGCTTGGCAATATTGTTGTAAGCCTCTTCTGGTTCGGTATCAAGAATTTGATATTGGCGGAGGGCTTCTAACCTCGCTACTTCATCATAAGTTGTCTCAGCTTTCATAAATCTTTAAATAAATTTACAGAAATAACTCTGTACTTTGCTCTATTTATAGCTTGCAAAAGTAACTTTTTTCTGTATTTTGAAAGTTCTTTTAATTTTTAACACTTTTCGAGGATGTTTTTCGCGATTTATGTTAACTTATATAAAATTTTGTCATAATTACTATTGACAAAAAGCGGAAGGCAGCTATGGCAACTGACTACTCTCCCACTTGTTGCAACACCTCATTGTATAAATTATTATCAATCCAATAACCAGCTTCTACAATTAGACGATCCATCACAGGTTTAACCGCAGCAATTAATCCCATGCGTTTGGCTCTAATTAGAACTCCTAACACTCCAATTAACTTAATACCAAGAGAGCGAGCTACTTTTCGACCTGATTCATCATCTATAAGCAGCAAATCTGCACCTATCTCCATGGCCAGTGCAATCGCTTCTGTTTCACCCAGGTCTAATTTCTTTGGAAATGTCGCAATTATTGCACTATTAGTTACTGCTGTGGTTTGAATCCAAGTAAAAGTTTGTACTGCAATTGAACAAGCGTCTTGTGTATCTAGAGCAGTGATTTCATCGTAAACCGCTTGGGGAATAATAATATTACTGTAAAGCTGTTGTAATAAATTTAATTGTCCAATTGTAGCTAGACCAATTAGAGGGGATGTATTACTGACTACAATCATTCCGAGTCCATTGCTTCTAGTACTTTGAGGTCTTCGTGAAACTCTGAAATTCCGTAGCCAACAGCAGTATGTCGAGAAGCAAGTAATCGTCTAAATTCAAGTAAATTCATTCCTGCTAAATGACTGGCGCGTCCCACACTCAATTTTTTTTCTTGAAAGAGAATAATTGCAATTTCCTGGATTAACTCAGCTTCCGACATCCCTATTGTTTCTAAGACTTCATCAGGAATAGTGAGACTCATTGTGTTTACTCCTTGCTTTGATTATACTTTGGTAGTTTTGGGCTTCGTGCTATTGCTGATAACCCCCAATTCCTAATCCCTAACCCCTAACCCGCAATTTCTCAACTAACTCAAGTAAATGACCTGTATTGAGGCGGTAACTCAAAGGATGGGCAACTAACCTAGCCGTACTTTCATACAGGGTTGCAATTTCAACTAAACCATTCTCGCGCAAAGTCCGTCCTGTCGAAACCAAATCTACAATTGCCTCCGACATCCCTGTAATCGGACCCAGTTCCACAGAACCATATAACGGTACAATTTCTACAGGAAAATCCAAACTATCAAAATATTCACGAGCACAGTTGACATACTTGGAAGCGACTCGACCATGAGGGGGTAACTCCAATGCCGAACGATAAGGGCTTGACTGTTTCACCGCCACCGACATTCGGCAATTTCCAAACTGCAAATCAACTAGATGAGCGACTTGGGGTTTTTTCTCCCGCAGTACGTCGTAACCAACAATACCCAACTGTGCCTGACCGTATTCTACATAAACTGGCACATCCTGCGCCCGTACTAGTAACCCTTTCGCTTGTCCACTAGAGTCAGTAATCTGAAGTTGGCGGTTACCTGAATCCAAAAAAGCACTAAAGTCCAATCCTACATCTTGCAGTATGCGGATGCTATTTTTAAGAAGTTCGCCTTTTGGCAGTGCAACAGTCAGCATATGGGGATTTTAGATTGTATGGTTACTGGTAAGCGTTCAAAATTGTAGGATATCAGTTTCCCGAACATATTTTCCAATCCAAAATCCAAAATCAAAATTGATATGAGATATGCGAATTTTGGTAGTTGATGATGAAATTGAACTGACTGGCCCTTTGACGCGCGTGTTAACTCGTGAGGGATATACTGTTGATGCAGTTTATGATGGAACAAGCGGTGGTCAACTGGTGCAGGAAGGCAATTATGATTTGCTGATTTTAGATTGGATGCTGCCAGGAAAGACAGGATTAGAGATTTGTCAGGAGTTGCGACGCCAGGGTAAAACAACGCCTGTCTTGTTTCTGACTGCTAAGGATACTCTGGATGACCGAGTACAAGGTTTAGATGTGGGTGCGGATGATTATTTAGTGAAACCGTTTGAATTAAGGGAGTTACTAGCACGAGTTCGTGCTCTGTTGCGTCGTTCTGGTTCCCAGCCTTATGGTGCAACCACTCAAAAGTTAACCGTGGCTGATTTAGAACTAGATGGCGAGAACCAAGTTGCTTATCGTCAAGGAAGGGCGATCGAACTGTCTGAAAAAGAAAGCCAGCTTTTACAGTATTTTATGGAAAATTCCGGGCAATTACTGACTCACGCGCAGATTTTGCAACATTTGTGGAAAGATGGCGAACAACCTAGCAGTAATGTGATTGCGGCACTAATTCGTTTGCTACGGCGGAAGATTGAACTGACTAATGAAACACCTTTAATTTACACTGTTTATGGCAAAGGGTATCGCTTTGGAACTTCTACACCTGAAGTGAAGCCATAGTTTCTCAAGCCTGCGTTATTCTCGTTCCCAGGCTGAGCCTGGGAACGAGAGACGAGAGAGCAACCTAAACAATGCCGCCATTCACGCGGATGATTTGACCATTGATCCAACTTTCTGCAGGACTAACTAAGAAAGCGACAGCGTTAGCAATATCTTCTGGCTGTCCCAATCGCTCTAGAGGTGCTTGTTGAGCAAATTTCTGAATCAATTCCTCAGACTTACCCTGATAGAATAAATCAGTAGCGGTAGGTCCGGGTGCAACGGCATTGACAGTGATATTCCGTCCCCGTAGTTCTTTAGCCATAATATTGGTAAAGATTTTAACAGCAGCCTTTGAGCCAGCATAGACGGCATAACCGGGCATAGCTAGACCAACGGCACTGGTTAAAAAGTTGACGATGTGTCCGCCCTCACGCAATCGCTTAGCAGCTTGTCGCAAAAGAAAGAACGTACCACGAGTATTTGTATTGAAAATCTGGTCATACAAATCATCGTCAGTATCGACTATGAGATAAGATTTGGATTATTTGAGCTTGCATCTTTTCTTTTATTTGAGCTTGCATCTTTTCTTTTAACTGTTGTGCTTTTTGATAAGCAAATGCTCTTTCTGTTTGTTTGCCATCATCTTTTACTATATGCAAAGGCTGAATAAAATAACGCAATCGACACCTCATTGCCCAAACTCCCATTGAGGGAAAAAGAATAAATATTGGCATCAAAGGTGATAGAGGCAAAAATGGCAAGTTTAATATTCTTTGTAATTTTTTTATATTGAATGTCCAAGGGTGTAAGTTTTCATTACCAATGCAAACCACAGGCAAGATAGGAATTTGATAGCGCTGACTTAGCCGAATAAAACTCAAATCAAAGGTTTCCAATTGATAGCGGTTTCCCCAACCTTTTCTTGGTCCGCGTAAACCTTCTGGTGCATACAGAAGAATTTTACCCTCTTGTACTGCAGCTTCAAAATCATCTAACTCTGCTCTCACAGCACCTAAAATTTTTGTCCATCCAGGTGGTAGCCACCAATTTATCCAAACATGATCGAACAAAGATACACCAGCTAATGGTTGTACCACCCATCCTCTTGTTTTACTTAAAAGGTAACCTAGCGTGACAATATCCCAAGGGAAACACATTCCTGCATGATTCATTGCCACAATCATTGGTCCTGTTTGTGGCAAATTTTCGATTTGTTTTAACTCACCACGAAAATAATATTTAATAATAGGCGTCAGAATTTCATCTCGAAACGCTTGTTGATAATTTGGGTCAAATTCTCCAGAGTCACTCTGTGGGGAACGACAGCCAAGACGCAACCAACGTACAAACAGTGCTATGTAGAATCCTCCTGGAATTAGAAACAAGATATACTCCAGCCAATTCCAACCATCTGTATCTACATGATAGTGCTGCCAATGTCGGTTAAATAAAATCAGCCAACCAGGAGGATACCACAGACAAAACCAATCAAACCAGGTAAATGGATAACCCCGATCTGATATTTTTTTCACTTGAGCGTTAAGGATAGTTTCCGAATGTTGGTTAATCACAACAACTAAGTAAATTCCAAATAAAGACTGGGTTGGGTCTCTATCCTAGCTTCATACTCTTGTGACTGGCATCCCACGCGAGAATTAAAATAATCCAAGTGTATGTTTGAGTGCTTCGTCAACGTCCGATGTCGGCAGTGAGCCAATCACACGATAAACCGATGAAAGTACAATTGTTGTCAAGTTATCAGTCATCACTACTGAATCCGTTAGCAAACCTGATTTCTGTCCTTCTGAAGAATTCAGCAAGACAGTAACTCGACTTGGATGACCTACTCGAAACATTTGGCTAGTAATCATTGCAACAATGACTTGAGACAAGCCAGTTTGCAAGTTATCTGCTTGTACGATCAAAGCAGGTCGTGTTTTTGCAGTAACTAAATCGGAATTAGGGAAAAGTACCAAAATAACATCACCGCGTTTTACGATTGGCTTTGACTGCGTCATAGTTGTCATAAATACTCATTTCTGGGCTGTTCCAATCATCCGCAAAGATTTTCAGATTTGCTCGCAAAACCTCAGCCTGTGCTCTATCAATACCCTGAGATTGCAAGTCGATTTGCTGAAGCGTTGATTGAGGTAGTTGCTGTGCAGTTTGAGGTTGAGCCAGCTCAATTGGAACACCTAGTTTTTCACTCAATTCCAAAAGGTTATTGAGAAAATCAGTTCCTGCGACAACCATAGCCCCAACTGTTCCCAGGGCAACCAAAAGAGCCTTAATTCTCGGAGACTTTTGCTTTTCAGGTTTATCGATCGCTTCTTGCAAGTCCTCCAGATGTGTCAGAGCCTCTTCGCGTTGATTTTCTGGAAACTCCTGCGCCCTTTTACGTAGAGATTCAATCAAGCTATTGATGTCATTAAGGTTCTGCACAATGTATTGAGAAACATCTGTAATGTTTCCACTGGCACTATGTACTGTTGCAATGTTGTTATGAGAGAACGTGGTCTGGTTGGTAGGTTCTTGATTACCACTCATCTTGTTTCTATTTCCTATTTGAAGTTAAAGTCTGTATGCGCTAATATGAGTAGCATTTTTTGTCGCTCCGTGTTCAATCACGGTTCTTGCTTCTTCAATTTTAATCCATTGTTTGAACTTGCCAGGTGCGAGTTTCTTCTTTTGTGAATACCTTCAGGTACTGGAATCATACTTCTGATAAATATAATCACATTCGCTGGGACATAAACGTAAAATCTTTATGCCAATTCAAATTTAGAATTGCTGCCCAAACTCAATTTTTAGCCAAGGAAGCTAGAGTTATGTTACAAAGAATAAGGAAGAAGGAAGAAGTATAATTAAAAACTTAGTTGGTCAAGATCCCCGACTTCTTTGAGAAGTCGGGGATCTTGCAGCCCTTACCTTTAAGAGTAGTAAATACCTGCTTGTTTAAATCTGTGTAAAGCTTCACCCAAGCGATCGCAATCTGCAATTAGACTGATTCTTACATACCCTTCCCCGGCAACCCCAAAAGCATTACCTGGAGTCAACACAACACCAGTTTGCTGCAATACACTCAGGGCAAAATCCGTAGAACTGACACCCATAGGACAAGGTATCCACAGATACATCGTCGCCTTAGTTTTAGGAATATCCCAACCTAACTGTCCCAAACCTTGAATTAAAAAATCACGGCGAATTCTGTATCGTTCTTGCACCTCATACAAATACTCATCTGGTAGTTGTAAAGCCGTTTCCGCAGCAGTTTGCAATGCTGCAAAAATCCCATAATCCAAGTTAGTTTTTAACGTTCGCAAACCTTGAATAATACGACGATTACCGACTACAAAACCAACGCGCCAACCTGCCATATTATAAGTCTTAGAAAGGGTATGAAACTCAACTCCTATCTCTTTTGCTCCTGGAATTTCTAACAAACTCGTTGGTTGATAACCATCAAAAGCTAATTCAGCGTAACACAAATCGTGTACCAGTAAAATTTGGTACTTCCGAGCAAAAGCGACAATGTCTGTAAAGAATTCCCGAGGTGCAGTCGCCGCCGTAGGATTGCTAGGATAATTAAAGTAGAGAATTTTTGCTTGTTCGGCTACAGAGTCAGGAATTGCAGCTAGATCGATCAGCCAATCATTCTCTGGCTTGAGAATTAAACTGTGGATTGTCCCGCCTGCAATGACAGGACCACGGAAATGAGCGGGATAAGCAGGAGAGGGGACTAAAACCAAATCTCCCGGATTAATATAAGCTATGGCAAGATGCCCCAATCCTTCTTTAGATCCAAGTAAAGGCAATGCTTCGCTATCTGGATCTAAATCCACTCCATAACGCCTCTGATACCAGTTAGTGATAGCACGGCGAAAACTGGCAGTTCCTTCAAAAGGAGGATAGCCATGATTTGCAGGATTTTGCAAAGCTTTTATTGCGGCTTCTACCACTGTAGGCGGTGTTGCACCATCTGGGTTTCCCATGCCCAAATCAATTAAATCCAGCCCTTGTTCCCGTGCTTTAGCCTTGAGTTCGTCTAGACGGGCAAATACGTAGGGTGGTAATTTCTGTACGCGTTCAGCTGGAACAATCCAATCTAAAGTCATCGAATGAATTATGAATTATGAATTATGAATTATATGATGAGATAGTAATTATGTGGAGTGCAAAGGAGCTTTGTAATTGTTGACGCCTCAGCACTTCATCACTACTCAACTTTTTCCGCGCTTTGCGTCAAACTTATAGAAGGGCGATTTCCTTCTACCGGTGCAGTGGTAGAAACCATTGCTGCCATCAATTGTTCTAGCGAGACTTTAAACGGTAGTCTGTGGATATCAGAATTTGGAGTCAGAGCAATTTCAGCCGCAGTCTGCAATTGTGCCAGTGTGATGTTACCCAATCCCAAATCATTCAATTTTTGGGGTAATCCAATCTCTGCATAAAATTTTAATAACTGTTGTCGTGCCGCCGTTGCTAGCTGATTGCCCTGTATCATTTCTTCCAAACGCAGTTGTACCAAAATACCATAAGCAACTTTTTCACCGTGAATGCTTCCACTCCCTTTGGAAATATGAGTCAAACCGTTATGCACGGCATGGGCGGCTACAGTACGACACTGTGCGCCTCCAAGTCCCCCGATCGCACCTGCAAGTAACACTGTAGCATCTACAACTTCTCGCCAAGCTTCGCTACCTGGTTGTTTAATGGCGGTGGCAGATTTTTGGAAGAGGATATCTCTTAACACTCGCGCTTGTTGCACTGCGGCAATAATCAAAGTTTGTTCCGAGTGTCCGCTACTAACAGAAGCTTCATACCACTTGGCTAGTGCATCTCCAATACCGGCTACAAGTGTATGTTGTGGGGCAGTTTGCACTAAATCGTAATCAAGTACGAGCAAATCGGGACATTGTCTTAGTGCTACATCGTAAAGAAAAGCACCTTCATTAGAATACACGTTGGATAGTGCTGTCCAAGCAGCACAGGTAGCAGATGAGGTGGGAATTGTGACTACTGGTAACTGCAATTGGTGGGCTAGTAATTTAGCTGTGTCTAATGCCTTACCTCCACCAACACCGATAATAACATCGGCTTTATGTTCTTTTGCTGCTTTGTGCAAAGATTTCAAGCTCGCTTCACTACAATCGGGAGTATAATAAGCTGGTGTAGAATCTAACTGTTTGTGCTGCAAAAGTGGTTGCAAGTGGAGTTGGAAAGCAAAAGGACTTTGACCCGAAGCAGCTTTTCGTAAGGCATTGCCTCCCACAATTAAGGGACGATTTCCCAGTGTGGCGATCGCATCTGTAGCTTGAGCCAAAATTCCCGACCCTCTGAAGACTTTTGCTGGGGCTACACACAGGGCGAATAACGAGCTAGAGTTTGGAGTAGACAACTTTTCCGTCAATTTATTAGACATATCACTAACTATGAAACTAACACTTGGTGGATACTTGAGGAAACTTTTTTTACTACATGATGAAGAAGAACTGTTTCAGTCCCCAACAACTCTTGAGTTTTAACTTTACTTGCAATACCTTGAGTAATCTTTGGACTTATATCTTAACAAAAAATAATATCAGTATGTCTAATGCCATCGGAGACGCGCCATGGCGCGTCTCTACATTTAAATGTTTTACGCAGTAGGTTGAGGTAACTGAGCCACTTTATCTTGGTAAATCTCGATCGCCATGTGTTGGTCTTCGCGCTTAGCAAGGGATCTCCTAATCTGACCCAAATAAAGAGGCACGGAAACACCTTTTTCTGGGTGTATGATAGTTCGTGCTCGAACCGTTAACTGATTATCGCTAAACGCACCTAAACGACCGTAAGAATACAAATCGTTTGCTGCTTGACGTAAAGTGGCTTCTAATTGTGATGGCGTGATTTCTGGTGGGAGTGCAATCACTGCTTGGGGTCCCCCGTTATCATAAACCAGACTGTAGTGTATGGCATCAGGAATAACAGTATGAGTTAAGGGTGTTAACGAGAGAGCAAATAGTCCGCCTGTAATCACAAGCATAAAACCGGTCGCACCCACCAGACGAAAACGGAGACCCCATTTGAAAACAAAACCCAAAATCACCAGACCAGCAAATGCCAATGTTGCGATACCAGACCATTGGGTGTATTGAAAAAAATTATCTGTTGTGAACATAGAAATTGATAGGGGATTGGGCATTGGGATTGGAAAAGAATTATTTTCATTCCCTCGTTGTGAGCAATTGCCCGTGGGGATCTATTTTGTTGATTTTCCACTCACACCTATCTTACAAGGAGATCAACAACTAACCACTAACCACTAACCAATAAATAAAGGCATCTACAAGAGATGCCCATTATGCAGGAAAACTTCAACAAGAGGTATTCCTACATCTTCCCAACAATCAGCAACAATGACTAACGTGGAATTAGTCACATAGGCACAGACGTGCTTATAGTTATATTATTAACTTTTAAATTGAATAACCTCAGTATTTATCCTGAAAAATCAGGGCTGTTAAGTCTTATCAGTTGCGATCTTGTGTTGTTGGTTGTAATGATACACAACTCCAGAAAGAGCAGACAATACCAACCAAGAAATAACGTTCAATCGAAAATCAAAAAAACTGACATCTACTGTATTGAATAGTACCCAGCCAATGAAGACAACAAGGTAACTGAACAATATGGTTTTATCTTTTGCCTCTACATACTTTGAATTTTGCAAAAGTTGGACACCACCAACAAATATCCAGCATAATAACCCACAGAAAAAAAGAGTTGCAGGTAGACCGATTTCGGCAAACAGCATTAAAAACAAGCTATGAGGATGCCCCAACCAAATTTGCATCTTTGCCTCATAAAGTACGGTAAAGTTTCGCAAACCCCAACCAGTCCAGGGACGATCTTGAGCCATCGATACAGCAAATTGCCATTGCGTTTTGCGGAGTAGAGCTACCGGTCTATCGGGATAGAGTTGGTCATTTAACCGCGCCCAAAAGAAACGAGGAATAAACTGACGGAACAACAGAGCAATAGGTGTTGGAGCGAAAGCAGCTAAAAGCACGCTCGCCGCTACACCTGTGACAGCAGCGACAAGAATGCGCCAGCCCTCATATAGGGCATAAGCCAAACAGGCAAAAATCGCAATTGCCCAAGCGTTCCGCGAGTTAGTTAAAATGAGTGCGACAAGATTGAGAATAATCGCCAGAGTTAGGAAGAGGAAGGGGAGTGAGGGAGTGAGGGAGTGAGGGAGTGAGGGACTGGGATCTGTCCTCCTTGTCTCCCTTGTCCTTAACTGACGATAGTGTTCCACCCACAACCCCAGCCCTAAAATAAAAACTATTATTAAGTAGCCAGCTAAGCTGTTGGCGTACATAAATATGGAAGACATCCGACCTGGTGGTTCTCCTTTTGGTGCGATCGCCCAACCCAAAAAACCGATCCACCCCTGGGGGGGAGTCGTCCATCCTAAAAGCAACTGTCCCAAACCAACTATTATGACTGGCACAGAGGTTATTACCAGCATCCAAGACAGTTGCCGCAATTGAGCTACAGTTTGAATCAGAACACTAAAGCTAACAAAAAGAAGAAAATAAGGTAAAAAATTAAACAACCCCAGGAAAGCTTCAGTCTTAATATAAGCAAAGCTAGCTGTAACGATTAGCAAGACACTGAGAAGTATAAACCCCCTGTTAAGGGGGCGACTCACCACCGCACGATACTGTTGCTGCAAAGTTCCCAATATAGCCCAACCCATACCGATCGCCCCAAATAGGGGAGTCAGTGGGAAGATAGCGAGTCCCAGTAGGGCGTATTTCCAACGAGACTGCAAGCTAAAGTTGAGATGGCGAAGCAGAATTTTCAAGCAAACTCCCAACATTCAGTACGAGTGAGGCGAATCTGAGCGAGTGTGAAGATGGTGGGTATAATTCGACTATAGTTGGTGGCAATTGCTCTCCATCCCAAGTCTGCAAAAAACCAAGCCCACATCATGGGTCCTAAGAAAGCGAACATACTGCGAGCTACACTATAACGAGTTGCACTGACAGCCATACCCTGCTTTGCCATTTGCAAAGTGACGTAGTTTTGAAATTGGTTGGCTGCTACCCCCGAACCTTTGACTACGGCTTGTCTAGTGACTTCATAAGTAGCAAAGTGCATTGCAAACTGACGAGCAATTTGTTTCAGCAGCAATGGTTGAATAATGGAAGTCACAGCCAAGGCACTTCCACCTTTAAAAAGCAGTCCAAGGGGATCTTGCTGTAATGAAAGTGGTAGATTTTGGTTCGGTTGTGATTGAGCGAGTTGATGCTGAACTTGAACTGTGAATTTTTGCTTATCCTTGTCTGGCAATTTTTTCCATACGTGTCCGAGCAAAAATAGAAAGACTTCTGCTTCTAAATCAACAGTCGTCAGTTCATCCGAATAAGGTATTTTTAAATACTTACATACTTGAATCAGCACTTGCCTGTAACTTACCTGACCAGTACGTCCGCGCAGTACTGTTATTCCATCAGCAGCTAAATAACGAAAGCGTTGTTCTAGTGTATCCAGCCAAGCTTTACGACCTTTACTTTGTACTTCTATAGGCTCAGGTGTGTGAACGTAATCTAGAGGATTAAACTTACGACTAAAAAGAATCGCTGTCAAATCTTTCAATTCTTCTTCAGTTGCCAGTTCTAGAACCGCCCTTAGTTCATCCAATTTCCCTTCCTCCCTTCCATGCAGCTTCGGTATGTACCTTATTCTACTATTAGCGTTTGGGACTCATGATTATCTTTTTGTCCAAAGTCCAATGATAATGACAATTGCAGTGATTGGTGCCAGTATGGGAGGTTTAGTTTGCGCCCAACAGTATAACCTGCGTTCTGTGGAATTTTCTCCTTGCTTGAGTGCGATCGCAAAATATCCATCCACCGCCGCGATCGCTAACAGAGCGGAAATCTGTCACTTTACAGCTTTCTTGGCTAAAAACTTCACAATCAATACAAGTTCATCACTGGCGCTACGCCTTTCCCACGTGTCCTTTGCAAGCCCTATTTAGCTGCTGAAACTTCTGTACCTCTCTTATGTTGTGGGGATTGGTGTAGTGGCAATCTTGTGGAGGTGCAATGCTTTTCGGTATTGCAACAGCAGAGGCAATTAACAACCACCAGCCTCTACCAAAAAGTTAGTTTTTTAGAGGTTTTTAATAACTCTATATAAAGACGATATAAATACACCATAGAATTTTAAAATTATTTTTATCAATTCAATCTCGTAACATTTAACATGAAAATGGTAAAAATCTTTGTATAGACTCATAGCTTTAAAGCTTAGAGGTTATAATAAACAGAAACATTCAATATTAAGCAATGTAAAATACAAATCGAATTACGATTTGTATTTATTGCACAAAAACATTTTCGTTATTTATGAAAATATCTGGTTTTGAGTTTATACTGCGTTTTATGTATTTTTCTGTCCAAAAAGTAGAAATTTTCAATAATTGGCACTATAAATAAAACTAAGACACATCACCATTTTTACGAGATTTTTGCAGGAAATATTTCTTAAAAAAAATTAACTTTCCTTCAAATGATTGCAGCCAGGTATTTAATGTTTTTGGAGTCAAAAGTTAGGCTAATGATTTTAGAGCGCCGATACAGTATTCAAAAAGGGGATAAAAAACCTGGTTTCTCTTTTTTGGAAAGCTTAATATCTCGTATGCGTAGAGACTAAGCATGGCTAGTCTGTACAAAGAAACCAGGTTTTTGGGATTACTGTACCGATGCTCTAACAGCTATTGCTTCAATTCTTTTTAGTAGGCTTTGTTATTGTGACATTGCTTTCTAAAAACGACTGGCATTTTTTATCAATCCATAAATTGCAGAAACAGGAGTTAAACATTTATGAAAACAGTTGTCAACTTGACAGAGCAGTCCGTCATAAAAGAAATTGAAAGCATTTTAGACAATTATCCCTATTATCCTTATCAACAGGCTTTTGCTATTCCAGACCTACGACAAGAACTAATAGCTTACGTTCTCAGCCGTATTCCTTGTTTTTACAGTGCAGTTGAACCAGAAAAAGCTTATTGGTCAAGCTATAAGTTGCGCCGTCAACCTTTAGAACAGCAACTCCATCTAGAGAATTTGATTCAACAAGGTATCTTTTCTCTTATTCAAGAAAAGTCAGATTGGGTCAGCCATCATTTATGTGAAATGGTCAAACCCGATTGTGAACCCTCTCACTGGTTTGGCTAAGTGATACAATTTTGGATTTTAGATTTTGGATTTTGGATTAAGAATGCTTTGCTTAGACTTAATCTAACCCAACTATCGATCGTCCTTTTTTTAAATTGAAATAAATATGAATTATGAATGCTCAAATATAATTTTTTTTCATAATGTGAGCATTCATAATTCATAATTTTCTAATTTAATGGATCGTGTCCCCAATTCATCAAAGAGTAGCGCCAACGTGTATGCTCAACATCTCCTTCAGGTTGTTGTGCTAAATGACGATGAATATAACTGATGACTTTTTTCATGTGCGATATATCATCATCAGTGTACTCATTTTTTTCCTTTTGCAACACTTCGACGATGTGCTTACCAGATTTATGTCCAATTGATTCATCGTCTTCTTTCTTCTGACCAACCGCTTGTGATTCCTCAGTTTCCAGCCAAGCTATGAGTTCTTTAGCTGTCATATTAACTGAGGAGTGAAATTCGTCGATAACCGATTTGACACTTTGACTCATATTGCTACATCACTCCTCGATTTTTTCAAGAGCGTTAGGTTTATGAGCAGCTTCTTTTCCTGTTTTGTCACTTTTGACCAAATACTCAGGATTATCTTTTGCAGCTGCAACGTGATGTCCTTTTATCTCCGTAGGGGAAGTCAGTTTTTTTTCTACCTCACCAGTAGTTTCACCTCGTGAGGTTTTCCATTGAACCTTGTCGCCTTTCTTAAATTCGTCTGTCACGGGTTTTTTCCTGTTTGCGTTTTATACCCGTTTATTATGTTGTGATTGTCAAAGGAATTCTTCACCCCCTTGACGGAAAACTTGAAATATACTTCCCACGGTTATAAATTGCGCTTTTGAACCCAAGTGTAGGGGCGCAAGGCATTGCGCCCCTACAAAGGATGTTGTTCATTTGAATACTCAACTTATGACCGTGCAAAGTATATATGTACGGGCTGTAAGATCGCCGACTTCTTTGAGAAGTCGGGGATCTGAGCAACTACGATAGCCTACTATACTATATAAAAATTAACAATTTAATGCTCTTAAATCAAAGCCATAGTAAATGATATTTTTGCATATTTGTTCGTATATCCTGGTTTGTACCCATCAAAACTCGACTTTTTTCCCAATTTTAGGCTCTAGTGCTTAATGATAGCTTTTTATACTTTTCCGTAATTCCACAATTGGACAATAAAATGTAATACCCTTAATCTTTCTATAGAATACTTCGATATGTGTATTTCTATAGAGAGATGTCATTATGGCAAGAGGAGATCATATTTACGTCAGTTTTTTCTTTGATGGCTTTCCTGTCACTCATCATGGAATTGACTACGGCGATAGTTACATTATTCATTACGATATGCAAAAAGTTTCTATCATTCCTAAAAACAGATTTGGGAAGGGCAGAAAAATTCATGTAAAAGAGTACGGAAGTTGTGATACCAATGACATTGTCGTGCAACGAGCTAAGAGTAAGTTATATGAGAAGGCATACAACGTTTTTTTTAATAACTGCGAGCATTTTGCTTATTACTGCAAAACAGGTCAGCACAAAAGCGAGCAAGTGAAAAAGTTTGGTGCAATTAGCAGTGGTGTTGTAGCTGGAAGTATAGTTGGTTTGGGAACACAACTCGCCACTCAACAAGCAGCTAAAGTTGTAGTGCAAGCTGTCAATCCAATATCACAAACAATTATTAATACTGCAATTCAACAAGCACCGACTGTAGCAGGTAGCACTGCGGGGAGTATTGCAGGCTTGGGGAGTTTTGTGAGTAGTGTCACAACTGATTTAGTCGTCAGAAAAGTACTGGAAGATGATGAAAATTTACCCAAACGTGAACGTGATGCCAGAAAAAATGCCAGACGTGCAGGAAGATTTGCATCAACAACAGCAGGGGTTGCAGGAACTCTGGCTGCTGCGATAGTGGGTGGTAGTGGTGCAGTTGCTCTTGGTGTTGCTGCTCCAGCTATTCTAGGAATAGGAATCGGTTTATTGACTTATTACATAGTAAAAAGTAATCAAAATCAAACTGATGCTCTTTCTCCAGAAAGTCTCACTTTCTCTAACTGAAAGAGTACCAATATAAGAACTAGAGCGCCGTACAGTAATACCAGTATCTAGTAATACCTCTGTAGAATATCTTTCGGTATCAACACCAACCAAGTCAATTTCAAAAATTAGCTCGCCTATATCACCAAACCTACCAAGTATCATATTTTACCACAGTTTCCTGTCTCATTAAGACGGAAAGTGACCAACCAGCCACTAGGATATTTTTGACGTGCTTTTTGAGCCGCTACTTCCTCATTTGGATCTATAAAATAATCTCCAGTGTTTGGCTCAATGATAATAAACCAGTTGTAATGGTCTGTGATAAGTTGAGAGGAAACTTGGTCAAAAAAATGACGAGCTTTTTGACAACGAGCATGCTTTTCAGCTTCCCTCTTGGCTAACTCTTCTGACGGTATAGAATATTCCGGGAAGATTCTGCCTTGACTGCGAAGGCGAGTTGGTTTTGTTTGAGTCATGATGTTAGGAACTATAAGTTGAGTTATACTGACAGTTTTAAACCTATTAGAAAAACTGTCTTTGTTTCGATTTTATCAGACACTCTATTCACTACAGCAATTGTAATTTTTCAAAGGGCAACAGCTGACAAAAAACTGGATTGCGTGATATCAGTGTACTGATGCCCTAGAGCGCCGATACAGTAGTCAAAAAGGGAGCAAAAAACCCGGTTTCTCTTTGTCGGAAAGCTTGATATCTTGTATGCTCAACGATGAAGTTACCGGGTTTTTGGGATTACTGTACTGGTGCCCTAGATGCACAGAGTTTTGAGATAGGACTATGATAAGTGAAAGCTGTCTACCACTTCTCAAATAATATGAAGGCTTCTAAAGTCAGACCTTTATTGTACCGATTGATTAAATACCCTTTTAGCGCATTGATGAAGTTAGCAGAAACATCGAAGTGGCTTCAAATAGCCTTTCAGTTAGAAGGCTCAGTTATTCAGTCAATTTATAGACGCGTTATTGGATGCGGTCTTTTTAGTTTTGGAATTTCTATTCTTTATAATTTAAAACTGCCTGTCTTCCAACCAATACTAGCCAATGTGATTCCCAGCATTGTTTTAGGGTTATTACTAGTTTTTCGTACTAATACAGCTTACGAACGTTTTTGGGAAGGAAGAAAAATTTGGGGTAATATGGTCAATGATGTCCGAAATCTAGCCAGACAAATTTGGGTATCAATAGATGAAATTAGCCCAGAAGATAAAGATAAAAAAATAAGAGTTTTACGATTATTAGTTGCTTTTGCTGTGGCAACAAAATTACATTTGCGTGGCAAAGGGGTTAATAAAGAGTTAGAAGAACTCATGCCCATTTCTAAATATCTGACATTGCAAACAATGAACAACCCCCCCTTGGAAATAGCTTTCTGGATTGGGGATTACCTACAAATACAGTACAATCGTAATTGTCTAAATAGCTACCAGTTAACAACATTACAAGAATTATTAAACAGCTTAGTAGATAGTTTAGGAGCTTGCGAGCGCATTTTAAAAACTCCTATACCGCTAGCTTATGCCATTCATCTCAAGCAGTTGCTGTTACTTTATTGTCTTTTATTACCTTTTCAACTTGTAGAGAGTTTGGGTTGGTGGACGGGTATAATCGCTGCTTTAGTTAGTTTTACTTTGTTTGGTATTGAAGCGATTGGTTTAGAGATAGAAAACCCTTTTGGTTTCGATCAAAATGACTTGCCGTTAGATACTATTTGTACCACCATGAAAAGGAATATTGAAGACTTAATCAGTCTAACGCCTAGCGTTCACTTCAGAGTAGAGAAGGGAGTGGTGACCAGTGACCAGTGACCAGTGACCAGTGACCAGTGACCAGTGACCAGTGACCAGTGACCAGTGACCAGTGACCAGTGAC
>NZ_KQ976354.1:600000-794881 GCF_000346485.2 Scytonema hofmannii PCC 7110 | reverse complement strand
CCATGAAAAGGAATATTGAAGACTTAATCGTGATAAGTGACCAGTGACCAGTGACCAGTGACCAGTGACCAGTGACCAGTGACCAGTGACCAGTGACCAGTGACCAGTGACCCTTTTTACAATCGCCGAATTCCTATTTCCAAACCTTGACACACCCCAGTTAAAAAATCTAAATCCAACGTTGCAATAGTATCACTGGGTTTGTGATAGTGAGGATTCCGCATAAATGCCGTGTCTGTTACCATAATTGCTGGGTAACCAGCATCCCAAAAAGGTGCATGGTCGCTTCGTCTTGTTTGGGGAACGATTAAACCTCTATTTGGTACTGGTAGCCACTGGCTGGAGACACCCACTTTGCGAATACTGCGGCTTAGAGAAATTACGTCGCGAATTGTCCGCCAATTACCAATGAGAGCAATAAAATCACCACGATTTGGGTAAAATTTTTCCAAAGGAGGTGGGTAAGCTTGGGAACCTGGTGTTGGATCGCAGTAACCTAACATTTCTAGAGAAATCATGAGGCGTAGCGGTTGCTGTTCTTGCTTGAGCTTGGCTGCATAATCAGCACTACCTAACAAGCCGTACTCTTCCATATCAAACGCTACTAGTCGCAAAGGATACTTTACTGGCTGAGTTGTAAACATTCTCGCCAATTCTAACAGCACTGCGACACCTGTAGCATTATCATCAGCTCCGGGAGTTCCCGGTACTGCATCGTAATGAGCACCAATTAGAATGGGTGGCAAATCTCCTTGAGCAGAATCAGTAGCAGGTAAATTTAAGATGAAATTTTTGCAGGTTTTGACCCCAACTCTAAAGGTGTGGATTTCCACACTTCCCCAGAGAGCAAATTGTTGACAAATGTATTCTTGGACGAAGAAATGTCCGGCACTTGCCAGATAGGGATCGCGATCGCAGGCTATATAAGTGAGGTGGTTTTCCAGTTGATTCTTGAGATTCACATTCTTAACGAGTATGAGACACTGTTTGACCGTGTAATTCAAAGCTTGCAAGATACAATAAATCAAGCATTAGTTCTAAACAAATTAATTTATAAGACACTATAGGAGAACAAGAACGCATGGGCAAGGTAGTCGGCATTGACTTGGGTACAACCAACTCAGTAGTTGCCGTCATGGAGGGTGGCAAGCCGGTGGTGATTGCCAATGCAGAAGGAATGCGAACAACCCCCTCCGTCGTTGGCTTCACAAAAGAAGGCGAGAGAGTTGTCGGGCAAATGGCGCGACGGCAAACCCTCCTCAACCCACAAAATACCTTTTTCGCCGTCAAACGTTTCATTGGGCGTAGGTATGGTGAACTCAACCCAGAATCAAAGCGCATTCCCTACACCATCCGCAAGGACGAATTAGGTAATATCAAGATTGCCTGTCCCCGGATGAACAAGGACTATGCTCCAGAAGAAATTTCGGCAATGGTGCTGAAGAAACTGGCAGAAGATGCCAGTAAATACCTGGGTGAACCTGTTACGGGAGCAGTGATTACCGTACCTGCCTATTTTAATGATTCTCAACGCCAAGCAACACGAGATGCAGGAAGGATAGCGGGATTAGAAGTCCTGCGAATTCTCAATGAACCAACGGCTGCATCCCTAGCTTATGGAATGGATCGCAACGACAACCAAACCATACTCGTTTTTGACTTGGGCGGTGGTACTTTTGACGTCTCAATTCTGGATGTAGGCGATGGGGTATTTGAAGTCAAATCCACAAGTGGAGATACACAACTCGGTGGCAATGATTTTGATAAGAGAATCGTAGATTGGTTGGCAGAAAAATTCTTGGAAACCGAAGGGGTTGATTTAAGACGAGAACGACAATCTTTGCAGCGTCTGCTAGAAGCATCTGAGAAAGCCAAAATAGAACTTTCAGCAGTGAGCGTTACAGACATCAATTTACCATTTATCGCTTCAACTGAAGATGGCCCCGTCCATTTAGAAACCCGTCTCAGCCGTTCTGAATTTGAAGGTTTGTGCGATGACTTGTTAGGGCGGGTGCGTATCCCCGTTAAACGAGCGATGAAAGATGCTGGTTTGACACCTGCAGATATTGATGAAGTAGTACTGGTAGGTGGTTCTACCCGGATGCCAATGGTGCAGCAACTCGTGCGAGCAATGATTGGGAAAGAACCTAACCAAAATGTCAATCCTGATGAAGTTGTTGCTGTAGGTGCAGCAATACAAGCAGGTATTTTGGCAGGTGAGTTTAAGGATGTTCTTCTACTTGATGTAACTCCTCTGTCTCTGGGTTTGGAAACCATCGGTGGCGTGATGAAAAAACTGATTCCCCGTAACACCACTATACCAGTTCGTCGCTCTGACATTTTTTCAACGTCTGACAACAACCAGAACAGCGTGGAAATTCATGTCGTTCAGGGCGAACGAGAAATGGCATCTGATAACAAGTCTTTAGGACGGTTTAAGCTGTATGGGATTCCACCTGCACCACGTGGAATTCCGCAAATTCAAGTGTCTTTTGATATAGATGCTAACGGCATTTTACAGGTAACAGCCCTGGATAGAACTACAGGTCGAGAGCAAAGTATCACAATACAAGGTGCTTCTACCCTAACTGAGGGAGAAATTAGGAAGGCAATTCAGGATGCTGAGAAATATTCGGAAGTTGACAGACAGCGTAAAGAACGGGTAGAAAAGCGGACTCGATCTGAAGCCTTAATATTACAGGCGGAACGACAACTCAGAGAAGTGGCGTTGGATTTTGGTATGCAATTTGCCCGCAACCGTCGCCAAAGAATTGATAATATTTGCCGAGAACTACGGGAGAGTTTACAAGCAAATGATGACCGAGGTATTGACCAAGCATACGCTGACTTACAAGATGCTCTGTACGATCTAAACCGCGAAGTTCGCCAGTACTACGCTGAAGATGAAGAGGATGACTTGTTTGGTACTATCCGTGAAATCTTTACTGGCGATAAAGAAAAAGAACGGGATCGCGATCGCGATTACTATGGCAGAGACTCCGGTGGTAGGGACTATGGTGGTAGTAGGGACTATGGTAATAAAGACTATGGCGGTAGGGACTATGGTAATAAAGACTATGGCGGTAGGGACTACGATCGCGCTTCCTACGACAGAGGTGGTCGTTCCTCCTATGACAGTGGTTCTTCTCGCAAGTCTCGTCCTAGCTACCAAGATAACTGGGATGATGATGACGATTGGTTGTAATCAGTGACCAGTGACCAGTGACCAGTGACCAGTGACCAGTGACCAGTGCAAATGACGCTCCTGACTAGTTAGCTTTAATTTGAAGGAAAAACCTATAGTTGAGTCAATATGCGGATTTGACTATAGGAAATTTGTATTAGGTAAGTATGTAGTTCAATAGTGAATGAATAACCGTTAAAAATCTAAATTAAAATATTATTATGCAGAATTTGCAGAACTTTCGAGATTACTACGAGATTTTGGGAGTCACTAAAGATGCCTCAAATGAAGAAATTAAAAAGAATTACCGACGATTAGCGCGACAGTATCATCCAGACCTGAATCCGGGAAACAAAGCAGCAGAAGAAAAATTTAAGGTCAT
The DNA here is from genome assembly GCF_000346485.2 of Scytonema hofmannii PCC 7110. Taxonomy (NCBI): domain Bacteria; kingdom Bacillati; phylum Cyanobacteriota; class Cyanophyceae; order Nostocales; family Scytonemataceae; genus Scytonema; species Scytonema hofmannii. The sequence goes on along the minus strand of NZ_KQ976354.1, from coordinate 791,315 downwards.
TGGAGAGGCATACGAAGTTCTTTCAGATACCACAAAACGAGCACAATATGACCAGTTTAGTCGCTTTTGGAAACAAAAAGGTTTTGATAAACAAGCACCACAAGATAAGCGTTGGAGCGATACCCGTTCTAACGGTCGCTCAAGTAATGAAAAGGTAGACTTTGGTAATTATTCTGAATTTGATAGTTTTATTAATCAAGTCATTGGTGTTGGGGCGCGCAGAGACAGGAATGGCACCTCTACCAATAATACTGACAGCGATCCATTCCGCAGCCCAAGAACAAAAGAATACGTTACAGTCAACTCCCGCCCCAGTCGTCGAGATATAGAAGCAAGATTGACCTTACCATTAGAGAAAGCTTACAGGGGTGGAACTGAGAGAATTCGTTTGGAAGATGGGCGATCGCTAGAAGTGAGTATGCCATCAGGTATGGTTACAGGTCAAACAATTCGCCTCAAAAATCAAGGTATCAATGGAGGCGATTTATATTTAAAAATTACGGTTGACCCCCACACCCTGTTTAAGGTAGAGGGATCAAACATCCTCTGCCAAGTACCAGTCACCCCTACCGAAGCAGTTTTGGGAGGACAGATAGAAGCACCAACTCTAGATGGACTGGTGAAAATGTCGATTCCTTCAGGAGTGCGATCGGGTCAGCGTTTTCGCCTTGCTCAAAAAGGATATCCTAAAGAAAACGGCGAACGTGGCGACCAACTTGTAGAAATTCAAATTGTGGCTCCCAAAAATATCACCCAGCAAGAACGCGAACTCTACGAAAAGTTACGGCAACTGGAAAATTTTAAACCCCGTGCCGATTTACTAAAGTAGTCCAGAGGGCTAGAAGCGGAAATGCGTACTCCAAAACTCGTGACAATGAGCCTTGAGTATTGAGTATTTACACTAATAATTTGCCGAAAATGAACAAATTAAAAGAAAAATACATAATAGACGATAGCGGTAATCGGATTGGAGTTATTCTGGATGTAACAGAGTATCACCAAATGCTTGAAGAATTAGAAGAATTAGAATGCATTCGCGCTTATGATGCCGCTAAGGCTTCTAATGACCAAGCGATCTCATTCGAGCAAGCAATTGCTGAAATTGAGCGAGATCGGTTATGAATTATACCGTTACAGTTCTTCAAATTTGTGATCGACGCGATGTTTACCAGTGAACTAGTAATTATAATTTTGGAAATCTGAATGTTGAGCGTTAGGTCTAAATCGGTTTGTCGGTTTAGAATAAAAAAACGCATTGAATGCTATGAGACTCAAGAGCCGTGAATCAGAACGGGGTAATCCAACAAAGCAGCAAGCCGACATATTACTCACTGTTAGGACTGCATCCCTCGGCATCAGCGATTGAAATCCGTCGCGCTTACCGGGAACTGAGTAAGTGTTACCACCCAGATACAACAAGTCTACCTGCTGCTTTAGCGACAGCTAAATTTCAGCAACTTAACGAGGCTTACGCCACCCTCAGCAATCCAGAACGACGGTTTAGTTACGATCTCAAAATAGGGTACTTGCGCTTTGGGGTGATTCAAGCGCCCACTGACTTAAACCATCCTGTCTCCAAGTCTTACGACTGGTCTAAATCCACTTATCTAGACGCAAGCGATCGCCCTCTCTCCGCAGGGGAAATTTTTGCTTTGTTTATTCTGGGTTTAACACTTATAGGTTGTTTGCTATTAGCAATTGCTATTGGCTTAACCCGTGGCGAAGCTGCTTTTTAAATTATGAATTATGAAACAAAATCATCATTCAGCATTCATCCTTTATCCTTCATCATTCATCCTTACCTATGTCTTTTCCTACTCCTAATACTCCCTTATACAATCACCCTCTTCCTCAGATTGAGCATTGGTTAAAAGAACAAGGCTGTCAGCAAGATGAAACCCAACTGCATTGCTGGCACGTGCAGCGATCAGCTTGGCAAGCCGAACTCTGGTTAGATATAGAACAAATTATAGTACGGTATATTGCAGCAGGAGAAGATGGGCAAGACATCCAACGTGCATTCAAGTATTCTCTCAGCCGACAAGATGTGGAACGAGCAGTTTTTTCTGGACCTTAGTGATTTTGGATTTTAGATTTTAGATTTTGGATTGATTTTTGTTTTGAATCCAAAATCGCAAATCCAAAATCCAAAATTCTTAGATTTTCCCAAACCTCCGTTCCCTTTGTTGATAGGCACAAAGGGCGCGATGAAATTCATTGCGGTTAAAATCAGGCCAAAGAGTTTCTGTTATATAAATTTCTGCATAAGCAATTTGCCAGAGAAGAAAATTGGAAACCCGCATTTCTCCACTGGTACGAATCAATAAATCGGGATCGCAAATTCCGGTAGTGTAAAGATGGTGTTCAAATATAGCTTCATCAATTTCATCTGGTTGCAGCAAACCTTGCTGTACTTTATTAGCAATTGAACGACACGCCTGTATAATCTCTTGCCTCCCTCCATAATTTGTCGCTACAGTAAATTTAATGCTGAAATTATCCTTTGTTTGTTCCATTGAACGGGAAATTTCTTCTTGGAGAGCTTTTGGTAAAACACCCAAATTGCCTACGAATCTAATTTGAACATTTTCCTCTAGCATTTCCCGCAGTTCTTGGCGCAGAACCCGTTGAAATAGAGTCATCAAGAAATCGACTTCTTCGCTAGGTCTTCCCCAATTTTCTGTTGAAAAAGCATAAGCTGTTAACGCTTGAATTCCCCAGTCTTTACAGCAACGAAGCAAATCTTTTAAAGCATCAACTCCTCGCTTGTGACCCATAATACGGGGTAAACCTTGACGCTTAGCCCATCGACCATTGCCATCCATAATCACCGCAACGTGCTTGGGTAAGAATTCTTGTTTTAAATCAGGGGGCAAATTTCGCAGTTCAGTGTGTTGTGCTGTCATTTTTTATCTCGCGAAGCGGTCGATGGTAATCCCAGTAAACGTAAAATGGGTGAGATTGCTTTACTTTGAATCTGACGACTTATTTGACGACCTAAACTTAACAAACCAGGAGCAACCGCTTCCCGATCCACGGTGGGAGAAAATTGATCCTCTAAGGACTCTTTCAGCTTTGTAATGGTCAGAGGTCTATTGAGAGTTCCCCGTTCTGCTAGAGAAATGGAACCCGTTTCTTCTGATACGACAACACAGATGCAATTTTCAACCCGTTCAGTGATTCCCATCGCTGCACGGTGGCGTGTTCCCAACTGGCGCGAGGCAGTACGTCCTGAAAGAGGTAGAATAATACCTGATGACACAATCCGCGAACCACGAATTAAGGTTGCCCCATCGTGGAGGAGAGTTTTTGGCTGAAAAATAGTCTGTATAAGTTCTTTAGAAACCTCCGCATTCAGCTTGACTCCCGGTACAGAAAAATCCCGTTCGTCAATTGGACCGGTCGTTTCCAAAATCAGCAAAGCTCCAATCCGGTTTTTCGATAGCTCTTTAATAGCATCGACAATTTCATCAATTACACTATCAGACTTCGGAACCGCCAGACGGGACGGTTGGAAAAGTTGCTTGAATTCGCCTCTTCCCAATTGTTCTAAAAATCGGCGAAACTCTGACTGAAGAGCAACCGCCATTGCGACAGCACAGCCAATCACTAACTTTTCTAATACAAAATTCAACAAATGTAACTCCAGTCTGCCACTGATGGCTGATGCCAACATCAAAATGATGAATCCCCGCACCATCCACAGTGTCCGGCGCTCACTAATAATAACTAGTATCATGTACGTCAGCGCCAGTACTAACAGAATATCCAGAGTCTGAACTAGCAAGGCCTGTGACCATAAAACTGTCAGCCATTGCTTCCACCAATCTCCCATGATATCTGGCGTGAAAGTATCAAGTATTCAGTAGGTCGGATGAAGTATTCAGTGGGTCGGCTAAAGTATGAATAATGAAGTGTAAGGTATAAAATTTTGCTCCTTTATTCTTCATCCTTTCTTTCATCCTCGCTCCTTTATACTTCATCCTGATATCTTTTATCCTTCTTTTAATCTTTCCGGTAGGCAATCTTGTCGAATTAAATCTTGATAAGTTTCGCGTCGCAAAATCAAATTTGCTTCGCCATTCGCTACTACAACAGCTGCAGGTCGAGGCAAGCGATTGTAGTTAGATGCCATACTGTAATTGTAAGCACCAGTTGCCATTACTACGAGAATATCCCCTGATTGATTTTTTGGCAGATGGGCATCCTTTATTACAATATCCCCAGATTCACAGTGTTTTCCGGCAATTGTCACAATTTCTGTAAGCGGACTGGACATCCGATTGGCAACTACTGCACGGTAGATGGACTGGTATGTAATTGGACGGGGATTATCAGACATACCCCCATCAACGGATACATAATTACGGACTTCAGGAACAACTTTAGATGAGCCGATGGTGTAAGCTGTGACACATGAGGAACCGATCAGAGAACGCCCTGGTTCGGAGATGAGCTTTGGCAAAGGTAAGTTTTCTACAGCACAAGCGGATTGAATGACTTCGCAAATTGGTTGAACCCACTCCTCAATGCTAGGTGGATCGTCTGATTCGATGTACTTAATTCCCAAACCACCGCCTACATTTAACTCTTTCACGGCTAAACCATACCGGGCTGCTTTACTTATCCACTGCACCATAACAGCCGCTAGATCCTGATGGGGTTGGCGTTCAAAAATTTGAGACCCAATGTGAGCGTGTAAACCCACGCAGTTTAAACCTGATTGTTGGCTGACAAAGGTAAACAACTCGTCAATTTCATTCGGATCGAATCCAAATTTGCTATCCAAATGTCCTGTACGAATGTATTCGTGAGTGTGGCATTCTATTCCCGGTGTCAGCCGAAGCATGATGGGAATTGGGGAAGGTGGGGCCCCCTCTGGGGATAAGGGGTAATGGGGAGTGGCGAGTGGCGAGTGGCGAGTGGCGAGTGGGGATTGTTCATCAGTGGGTTTCAATTCAGAATCGGCTGTCGAAAATCCCAACTCAACAAGGGTTTGCAATTCATACCAGTTATCTACAACAATGGTGCAGTTTGACTTAATGGCAAAAATTAATTCTTCGCGAGATTTATTATTACCATGGAAGTATATTTTGTCAGGACTCACACCCGCAGTCAAAGCGGTATGGAGTTCACCCCCTGAGACTACATCTATTCCCAAACCTTCTGAAGCAACGATCGCACAAACAGACATGCAACTCCACGCCTTTGATGCGTAAATAACTTGAGATTCACCTTTATAGTACCGCTTAAAACTGTCGCGATATTGGCGACAAGCGGTGCGTAAGGTCTCTTCATCTAAAATATATAATGGTGAACCAAACTGCTGAATAATGGTAGTAACATCACAACCGCCTATTTCCAGGCAATCGCGACTGTTAATTCTAGCACTCAGCGGTAAAAGTTCCTGGTTTGGTGAAATGTCTGTGCTTTCACGACTTGCTTGTGGTAAATATTTACTACCAGAATATTGAACCCCAGTAGACTGTGTCGATACCATAACTATAAGAGTTGTCCTTATTTAATTTACGGGCATGAGTGAATACTCCGTTTCTTAGTTTACAAGAAAGGTAGGAGGAACGCCCTTTTGCTTTGGCATATGGATAATGCGAGATTTATTTTACCTGTGAACGAATCAAAATTAGAAGTTAGATCGCTAACATCAACAGACCTCAGTGCAATGCTAGATTTAGATAGAGCCTGTTTCGGCGGTTTGTGGACTCACCAAGGGTATCAACGGGAGTTAGACAGCCCCAACAGCGAACTCCTCGGTTTATTTTCTCCACTCTCTGTCGTAAAATTACTCGGAATGGGTTGCTTTTGGTCAATTTTAGATGAAGCGCACATCACGATCTTGGCAGTACATCCTCAGTACCAGCGTCGGGGTTTGGGACAAACTTTACTTTACTCTCTACTTAGGTTGGCTTGCGATCGCGGTTTAGAGCGAGCAACACTAGAAGTACGTGCTTCTAACTCAGCCGCGATCGCTTTGTACCAAAAATTTGGCTTCCAAACAGCTGGACTCAGGCGGCGTTACTACAAAGATAATAATGAGGATGCCTTGATTCTTTGGTTGGGCAATTTACAACATTTATCTGGGGAGTGGGGCGTGGGGAGTAGGGAGTAGGGAGTCAATACTGCTAGGTTAAGAGTTGTTCGCACGTGAGAAACCGTAACTGGTCACTGGTCACTGGTCACTGGTCACTGGTCACTGCCTAACCCTTAACCCTAACTTATGACAAGCTTTAATAAAACTTTAAGATTTTATTGTATTGTTTTGCTTATAAATATTTGTGAGAAAGTTCAAGTCGTGCTTGACAGAGTCCTTAAAAAATGATAAATATTTTTCTTTGGGATTGACTTAAAAAAACTATCCAAAGTTATTGATTTTGTTTGATGTCAGTCCTTAGAACAATGAAAAAGACAAACTCCTCAGCACAGAGACAACATCAAAGTAAATAAAACTAAATAAACGGTAATAAATACTTAACAATTGCCCAAAAAACTTGGGTAGAAAGATTCGGTTGTCTACACCTTTATACAGGCATCCGATTCTTTTGCCTGTGCTAAAATCAGCTTACCGGCACGACGCAGGTGATGGGATAAAGGCCATATGTTTGAACGCTTCACAGAAAAAGCCATTAAGGTTATCATGCTAGCCCAGGAAGAAGCTCGCCGCCTTGGGCACAATTTCGTGGGTACCGAGCAGATCCTCTTGGGTCTAATTGGAGAAGGTACCGGCGTGGCGGCTAAGGTACTGAAATCAATGGGCGTCAATCTCAAAGACGCTCGGATTGAAGTAGAAAAGATCATAGGCCGGGGTTCGGGCTTTGTGGCGGTGGAAATTCCGTTCACGCCACGAGCAAAGCGAGTTCTGGAGCTATCCTTGGAAGAAGCGCGCCAATTAGGGCATAACTACATTGGTACCGAGCATCTGCTGTTGGGCTTAATCCGAGAAGGAGAAGGTGTAGCAGCCAGAGTACTAGAAAATCTAGGCGTAGATCTATCTAAGGTTAGAACCCAAGTGATCCGAATGCTGGGAGAAACAGCTGAGGTCACCCCAGGGGGTCCATCTCGCGGTAACAAAACCCCGACTTTGGATGAGTTTGGCTCGAACTTGACCCAAATGGCAGCAGATGGAAAGCTTGACCCAGTTGTGGGACGGGCTAAAGAAATTGAACGCGTGATTCAAATTTTGGGTCGCCGGACAAAAAATAATCCAGTGCTGATTGGGGAACCAGGGGTTGGTAAAACAGCCATTGCTGAAGGTCTAGCACAACGCATTGCGAATAAGGATGTCCCTGACATTCTAGAAGATAAGCGCGTTGTCACTCTGGATATCGGTCTGCTCGTCGCAGGTACTAAGTACCGAGGTGAGTTTGAAGAACGCTTGAAGAAAATCATGGATGAAATTCGTCAAGCGGGTAACGTCGTTCTTGTCATAGACGAGGTACACACTCTGATCGGTGCAGGTGCAGCAGAAGGCGCTATCGATGCAGCAAATATCCTCAAACCAGCCTTGGCGCGAGGTGAATTGCAGTGTATTGGCGCAACAACTCTAGATGAATATCGCAAACACATTGAGCGTGATGCAGCCCTAGAACGTCGCTTCCAGCCAGTGATGGTAGGTGAACCGTCAGTAGAAGAAACTATTGAAATTCTATATGGACTGCGCGATCGCTATGAACAGCACCATAAACTAAAAATCTCTGATGAAGCATTGGTAGCGGCGGCGAAATTATCCGATCGCTATATTAGTGACCGTTACTTACCAGACAAAGCTATCGACTTGGTTGACGAAGCTGGATCTCGGGTACGCTTGATCAACTCCCAATTGCCACCCGCAGCTAAGGAGTTAGACAGAGAACTGCGTCAGATTTTGAAAGAAAAAGACGATGCAGTCCGCGCTCAAGACTTTGACAGAGCAGGGGAATTGCGCGATCGGGAGATGGAAATCAAAGCCGAAATTCGCGCCATTGCTCAAAGCAAGACGAATTCAACCCGCACTGAAGGTGATGAACCTGTCGTAACAGAAGAGGACATTGCCCACATTGTTGCTTCTTGGACTGGAGTTCCAGTGAACAAACTCACTGAATCCGAATCCGAGAAGTTGTTGCATATGGAAGACACTCTGCACCAGCGCCTCATCGGACAAGAAGATGCTGTGAAAGCGGTTTCACGAGCTATTCGCCGCGCGCGTGTCGGTTTGAAGAACCCCAATCGACCAATTGCCAGCTTTGTCTTCTCCGGACCAACAGGTGTAGGTAAAACCGAATTGGCAAAATCCCTAGCTTCCTACTTCTTCGGTTCCGAAGAAGCAATGATCCGCTTGGATATGTCCGAATACATGGAACGCCACACCGTCAGCAAGCTGATTGGTTCGCCTCCAGGATATGTCGGTTATAACGAAGGCGGTCAATTGACAGAAGCCGTGCGCCGTCGTCCCTACACAGTTGTGCTATTCGACGAAATTGAAAAAGCGCACCCCGACGTCTTCAATATGCTGTTGCAAATTTTGGAAGATGGCCGCTTAACTGATGCTAAGGGTCGCACCGTAGACTTCAAGAACACCTTGCTGATTCTAACATCCAACATTGGTTCTAAGGTGATTGAGAAGAGCGGTAGCGGATTTGGTTTCGACGTTGCTGAAGATGCATCTGAAGCACAGTACAACCGAATCAAGTCCTTGGTGAACGAAGAACTCAAACAGTACTTCCGTCCAGAATTCCTCAACCGTCTGGATGAAATTATTGTCTTCCGCCAGCTGTCCAAAGAAGAGGTGTCGCAAATCGCCGACATCATGCTCAAGGAAGTCTTTGGTCGCCTAGCCGAAAAAGGCATCGTTATGGAAGTCACTCAAGGATTCAAAGACCGTCTCATCCAAGAAGGTTACAGCCCCAGCTACGGTGCAAGACCGTTACGGCGGGCTATTATGCGCTTGTTGGAAGACAGCCTTGCTGAAGAAATTCTCTCCGGTCGCATCAAGGAAGGCGATACAGCCATTGTTGATGTCGATGACACTGGCAATGTGACTGTCAGAGGCGAACAGCGTCGGGAATTGTTGACCCCGGTTGCTGAGTCGTAAGGGAAGAGCAACTTATCTGAAAATAGGTTGTGTTTATCAAAAATCAAATATGCCCTCAGAATAGAATTCTGGGGCTATACAAACAAAGTCCGCCTGCGCGGACTTTTTTATAGTCTTAGCTTGTGGAGAAGTCTTGGCGTTTTGTGGTACGGGCGTCCCCGCCCGTACTGAATGAGAAGGCGGGCGGGGACGCCCGTACCACAATCAATAGCTTCTTAGCAAACTAAACCCTTAAACAAGGGAGTCATTATTAAAGTCTTTCCGAAAATAATAAGTAATGTTAATTTATTTAAATATTATTATAATTTTTAAAGAGAGGTAGTCAGAACGGGGTTAAAAATAAAGAAAATCTTAAATTTCCTATTTCTTAACTTCCGCTATCTTAAGTAAAGGATTTTTACCAATTTGTTTGACATACAGAGAAACACGCTTGGAGTGGTAATATAATGCAAATAATTCCACGCTCGCAGTACGATCGAGAGCCACGCTTAAAATTGGAACCCAAGCAACGATTAAATCCACCACAACCCGCCTTGTTTGAGGAAACGGGTGTCAGAAGTACGCGCTCCTGCAGTTGGGGCGATGTCTCAGAACTTGAGCAAAGCCAACGCATCGCCATTTTTATAGATGGCGCAAATTTGTTTTACGCGGCCATGCAACTCAATCTTGAAATTGATTACACCAAACTCCTGCATTTTTTAATCAAGGGGCGTCAATTACTCCGTGCTTACTTCTACACGGGTGTTGATTACACTAACGAAAAACAGCAGGGGTTTCTGCTGTGGATGAGCCGTAATGGTTACCGAGTGGTGAAAAAAGAACTCACTCAACTTCCAAATGGTGCTAAAAAGGCGAATTTGGATGTGGAGATGGCTGTCGATATGATAACCTTGGCAAAACATTGCGACACTTTAGTTCTTTTAAGTGGGGATGGAGACCTGGCTTATGCAGTTAATACTGTCGCTTACCGAGGTGTTCAAGTTGAAGTTGTCGGTCTCAGTTCTATGACGAGCGAATCTCTAATTAGAGTTGCAGATTGCTACACAGATTTGGAAGATGTCAAACAAGACATTCAAAAAACAAGATTTCAAAATACCCGATAAGTAGTTTTCCCCTACTCCCTACTCCCTACTCCCTACTCCCTACTCCCTACTCCCTACTCCCTAGCTTTGGCAACGTGACAGTAACTCGAGTTCCTTGTCCTAACTGACTTTCCAAAACAATTTGACCGCCGTGTAACTCTACACACGCAAGAGCGATCGCCAATCCCAATCCCGTTCCAGGGATTGTATCAACGTTACTGCCACGACAAAAAGGCTGAAATAAGTTTTCTCTATCTTCTATTGGTATCCCAACTCCCTCATCTTTGACGCAAACAATAACTTGCGCGTCCCTGTCAATGAGGCTAATTTCTATATGACCTCCATCAGGAGAGTACTTAATTGCGTTAGACACTAAGCTCGCAAAAATTTGCCGCAAGAGTACTCCATCACCCCAAAATCCTTTGGGTTCGCAAGTCATTTGAAAAACTAATTTATGGCGATCGCTTGCTTTATGTCGGTGTTCTTCTATTAAATCGGACAAAAAGCGAACCAAATCTATTGGTTGCGGCTTAAACTTTGCCTGACTTAACTCAAATTTTTGAAACAGAAACAAGTCATCAACCAACTGTGTCATGTGACGCGCTTTCTGTTCAATAGTTTGGAGAAACTTTTGTTGCTTCAATTCATCAAGTCTATTCTTATAGTGCTTTAGGGTCGATGCTGCAGCCAAGATAGCAGCCAAAGGTGTTCGATACTCGTAAGAAACGGTTGTGATGATTTGAGACTTAAAAGCGTTGAGTTTCTTTTCTTTAACAAGATCCGCTTCCGTTTGAGATAGCTGTTCAGCCTGCTGAATTGCCAGCGCTAAATGTATAGACAATTCCTTGAGGGTAGATACTTCTGAGTATTGCCATTGTCTTTTCCCAGTACACTGATGGATAACTAGCACACCCCAAAGTTTTGAGCTTGGTTCTTCATGGCAATTTAAAGTTATAGGAATCACCAAATTTGAAGCATTATTGCTATTTTGAAAACCGACAATTTCCCGATTTTCTGTTTCTTGATTTTGGGGCTGAAGTAACTTCTCCTCATAACTTGAGTGACTGTTGGAAGGTGAGCAAAGAGTTTGGCAATTTAACAGGTGGCGACAGTTGATACTTGAACCTGTTTCACAAACCTTAGATATAACTTGTTGAAATTCTAAGTTCCTATTTTCAACAATGCCTTGCCATAAGCAAAGTTCTTGCTTACAAAACTCAACGAATTTCTCAATTTCATTGCTATCTGTCTGTGGGAAAAACTGATAAATTGTGACGCGATCGCACTGCAAAAGCTGCTGTACCTCCGCCACAGTCGTTGTCAAAATTTGCTCTAAATTCAAAGATTGACGAATTCTTAAAGCCGTCGTCGCTACAAGACGCTGTCGTTCTCGTGTTTTGTTAAGTAGAGATTGGGAGTGCGATCGCTTGATTGCGTTGCGGACTGCTGATTGTAGAGCATCCGGTTTTAGACGTTGCTTGACCAAGTAATCTTGAGCACCCTTTTGTATCGCTTGTGCTGCGACTTCTTCATTGCCATGTCCGGACAACACGATCACAGATGGAGCAACCTCAAATTTCGCTTGCTTCAATTTATCTAATATTTCCAACCCACTCAGATCTGGCAAACAAAAGTCAAGCAAAATCACATCACAGAGCATCGTCTGAGATAAAGCCAATCCATCCCTTGCAGAATCCGCCTCTAAAATTTCGTAAGACTGGTGGGGGTCTTTTAAAAGATATCGACGGTATATTCTCCGATCTTCTGCACAATCATCAATGATGAGTAGCTTCCTTGAGTCTGGCATAAGTCACAAATGAAGCAGATTTTTAGCACTCCTTCATTTATTCTCTCAGACTATTACCCATACATGATAAAACCTCAAAAATTTCTAAATAAAGTCTTAAATTTTGATAGGGAGTAGGGAGTTCCCCACTCCCTCTTCTCAAGGAGACGTATTCGCTTCAAGCCAATAATCTACGAATGCTTGAATTGTTTTTTGCAAATTTTGAAAATTCATTGGCTTAATCAAATAGCCATTTGCACCCTTCTGGTAGCACAATTCAATATCCGTAGGATTAGAAGACGTAGTAAAAACAACGACAGGAATTTCCCGCAAACTGCTATCCTGCTTTAGCCGTTCTAAAAGATCGCGACCGTCAATACCTGGTAAATTAAGATCTAGCAGGATAACAGAAGGTCGTGGCGCTATACCAGGATCTTGATAATCCCCTTCTTGATAGAGAAAGTCTAAAACCTCGTCTCCATTTGTACAGCGATAAATTGGATTTTGAACAGCAAAACGCCGCATCAGGCGTTGCAACATCTTAAAGTCCTCGTTGCTGTCCTCAACAACAAGTAGAGGTTCATTAAGTTTTGTTACCGGCATTAGTTTTTTTCAAAATTTGTAATAAAATAATTGGTTTTTATCAAATATTAACCGATCCGAAAGTCAAATAGAACGTTGAGCCAACACCTAAAGTAGACTCAACCCAGATTTGACCACAGTGACGCTCAACAATTTTCTTGGCAATAGCCAGACCCGCACCTGTTCCCCCACCATATTTTTCTTGCGAGTGGAGACGCTTGAAGAGACGAAAGATAGTTTGATAATGGTGTTCTGGAATGCCTATGCCATTATCTCGGATGAAGAAGATTGGGGAGTGGGCTTCTTCCAAAAAACCAATCTCAACCTGTTTTTCGGCTTTATTGTTGTACTTGAAAGCATTGATGATTAAGTTACTAAAAACTTCACCGACAAGAACCGGATCGCATTCAATTGTGGGTAAATCTCTATTTATGAGAATCTCAAGGTTAGCGTGGGGATAGCTTGCGTAAAAGACAGCGATCGCTCCTTCAAGCAATTCGTTGAGATTCGTCGGTTGTCGCTGAAGTTCTGCTTGACCTAACACCGAGAGGCGTAACAAAGCATTAATCAGAGTTTCCATCCTCTGGGATAAAAAGACCACTGTTTGTAAGTAATCAATTCCATCCTCATCAAGTACGTGAGCGTAATCTTCCAGTAAAACATTTGAGTAGTTATAAATACCCCGCAGAGGTTCTTTTAAATCGTGGGATGCAGCATAGGCAAAAGATGCAAGCTCTCGATTACTTTGCTCCAACTCATGGTTGATTTTGGCTAACTCATCTGCTTTGGAAATAACGATCCCCACTATCGCATTTCTTAAAGCAAGAGCGCTATCAAGTTCGCACGATTTCCAAGGTAAGGAAGTCAATCGAACTGTTTCCTGCCATTTTTCAAAAGATTTTCGAGGCGAAAGGGTCACGCCCCCATTGGCATCAACCTTTACTGATACATTTGGATTACCCGCCCAAGTCACTGTTTGAATCACCTCTGGACGAAACCAAAGGATGTAATAGCGCCGCACTTTGGAAATCCGTAAGAGCAGCAAACCACTAGCAGTATCCTTGAAGGTAAGAGCCTCTGGACAAAGCTGTGGTAAAGAATTGGTGGAAAACAAATTGTCGCTAATTTGAGAATCTGCCCATTCAATGAGGGTGCGAACGTCCTCAAGACTTGGAGTTGTTCCCACAAGAGTGATGTCATTATCCAGACAAACTGCAGAGCCTTTTGCATCAACTAAATCTAGCAAGCGAGGTTTGGGGGAAATAAGTGCTTCTCTAAAATTATCTGCTTGGGAGATGGATTCTATAAATTCAGTTTGTAATGATTTAAGCTTTACCTCATAGTCAAATTCTGACTGACTCACTTTGTGGACTAACTCTGATGATACAATTTGTCCTAAAAACTCACAAATCTTCCTGACTTCCCAAGTCAAAAATTTGACACTTTGGTGATGGCAGGAAATCAACCCCCAAAGTGTTTGTTCCCGAATCAGCGGTACAACCAGCATGGCTGCTACACCCATATTTTGATGGTATTCAATACAACAAGGATGTACGCTTCTCAGTAAAGCGCAGCTTAAATCTAATGGCTGTTGCGTTTGGGGATTGTAGACTGGGATGAGACCAACAGGTTGAGCCTGAAAATTGGGAATAAATCGGAGCAAACAGCGCGTGTATAATGCCCTTGCTTCGTTGGGAATATCTGTTGCGGGATAATGCAGCCCAAGGAGTGGTGGTAAATCCTCTCGTTTATCTTCAGCAATGACGATCCCCGCTCCCAATGAGTCAAATTGATAGACCATCACTCGGTCAAACTCTGTAATTTTTCGGACTTCCGATGCTACTAATTGCACAAAATCTCTGAGGTTTGATGTTTTTTGCATTTTGGCGATCGCCCCACTTGTTAAAGCATGGAAGCTGAAAAAACTCATTTGCGTGAGAGAGTCAATGGGTTCTAGCTCAAGAATCCATATCTGTTCCGTAAAGTTAAAAATGCCGTCAAAGTACTTTTCTCCTGCATCGGTGAAAATTGACAGTTTGAAGGAATTAATCGTACCTTCTTGTTGTTGCAAGAATGTTTGGATACCTTCAAGTTGTGTTGCGTTGAGTAAAGTGCTGAGGGGTTGACCGAGTAAATCTTCTGGCTTTTTACCTAAGTGTTTTTGGGTATTATTGCTAACTTGCAAAATTTCTAGCTGAGGACTCAATGCCAGCAAAACACCATGAGGTTGAATTGAGCCAGGGATATGAAGTTGTTCGTAGTTCGTCATCTCATTCGCAAGTCAGAGGCAAACCCAACCAATTACTTAATTCATAAGCTAACCATTCAATTTCAGGTTCGGAGTGAATCAGACCTTTTCTGCCACCAAGCTGATACTCATGCACTCCTGCCCAAATTGTCAGTTTTGGTGGAATCTCTATTCTATTACCTTGAAAGTCGTTGGTATAGGTTTTTGGAGTATAAACGACCTTGGTAATATCCCTTGTTGCTGCAGGAGGGATGCGATTGTATTTAAATCCCAATAATTCCCACGTAAAGCAGATGGCAAATCGGTTTAACTTGAGTCGGCTGCGCCTAAATAAAGGAAATAAAATAGAAGACATCATCTGCAAACCAGCACCCCAGAAAGGAAGTGAGAACAACACAGAAGGGATATTGATGGGGAAAGGAAGAAAGAGGGCAGTAATTGTCCAAAAAAGAATAAATGAATTCCAGGCGATCGCAAACAAAGCCATGAAAATCATTGATGGCTGAAAACCAGTTGGGGGAACGAGAATTTCTAAACTATTCTCATCTTTGTTTAAGTTAATTTTGCTATTTGCTGGTTGAGAAATTTGACAAATCAGTTCGCTTTTATTTAACTTTATCTGACCTGTTTTTGTTGCTTGTTGTTGTGTTTTGCTGACCCAATTATTGCCATCCCAATACCAATGCTCTTTAATCCACTCTATAAAGGATATTTCTGTTGGCTGTGACTGTTGTAAAAGCTGTGGGTGTTCTAAAGCGAACCGTGCTTCTGGTGCGGAACTCAAACGTTTGTCTAAACTTGGTTGAATCATCCACGCCAACCATTTTGTTAAACTTGGACTGAGGGTTGCTGCTTGTTCAAATTGAATTCGCAAGTCTTTTTGAGGTAAATCTGCTGGATGAGACCCTGTGACTAAGTAAATTAAGGTAGCACCTAAACTGTAGAGGTCAGAAGCAGGAACCGTGCGTCCGCCAAACTGTTCTGGAGGCATATAGCCGTAAGTACCTACAACAGTTCTTGTTCCCTCTTCTCCTACTGCTGCTGTTTGCACTGAGCCAAAATCAACTACATATAACTGTCCTACATTATTTCCCGAACGATTTGTCAACAAAATGTTACTAGGCTTAATATCGCGATGAATAGTAGGAGGCTTGCGATCGTGTAGATAAATAAGAATGTCTAGTAGAGCTTTTGCTATTTGTTTAACTTCGTTTTCCGTAAAAGTACGACCAGCTTTGATGTACTTCTCTAAAGATTGTGCCGGAATATAGGTTTGGACGAGAGCAAACCCTTTGATGGTAGATAAATCCACCTCAAAATAATCTAGATAGCAAGGAATCAAGGGATGTGATAAGGTTTTTAGGGTTTCAGCTTCCCGCTCAAACAGCTTGAGATCGTCCCATTCAAAGTCACTGTTAAAAGACAGCAGTTTGACGACTACCAACTCTCCTGTCAGTAGATCGCGAGCCAAAAGCGTTCGCCGCCCAGCTTTTTTACCCATCAGCTGCTGTACTTCGTATCGATCGCCCAATACCTGACCGTTCATTAGGATGACTTAATAGTTTTAACTGGAAATCTTTTGTATTAATTTTATAAGGATATCCTTACTATAGCTGTACTTTGACTTGAGAGATGCCCTCCCAACTTTGGCCTTACATCACTCCTGGTATTCCAGACGAATTGTTTGAGCGTTTGCCGGGAATTCCTTTAAGCAAGCGAGAAATTCGGCTGCTGTTACTTTCCCAACTGCGACTCAAACCCGATACAGTTTTATGGGATATTGGTGCGGGAACAGGTACTATTCCAGTAGAAGCAGGTTTGCTCTCTCCTAACGGGCAAATTATTGCTGTAGAACGAGATGAAGATGTAGCCAATCTGATTCGATACAACTGCGATCGCTTTGAAGTTAAGAATGTCAAAGTTATTGAAGGCAATGCTCCGGAGTGCTTGCACGATATCAATGTTGCTCCTGACCGCGTATGTATTGAGGGGGGTCGTCCCATCCAAGAAATCATGCAAACAGCATGGCAATATTTGCTACCATTAGGTCGAGTTGTTGCCACAGCTGCCAATTTAGAAAGCCTGTTTTCTATTTCTCAAAGCCTTTCTCAATTGCAAGCGAGAAATGTCGAAGTTGTTCAATCGGCTGTCACCCGATTGGAAACAAAAGGTTCTTCACAGACTTTTACTGCTGTCAACCCCATTTTTATCCTCAGTGGTGAGAAACTAGATTAGAACTCTTCGATTTTGGATTTTAGATGCGTGGATTTTAGATTCAATCCAAAATCCAAAATCCAAAATCCAAAATTAAAAATACTTTTATGCCTTGGTCTCGTATTATTAGCGGAATTATTGCAATAGCCCTGGCGATGAGCGCCACTATTTTAGGTGGATGGTACTTCACCATCTTGTTTGCTATTATCATTTTTTTAGGTCAACGAGAATATTTCGATCTGGTGCTAGCCAAAGGTATGGCTCCTGCTGCCAAAACGACTATCGTTGTCAGTCAAATCTTATTAGTCATTTGTACTCTAGATGGTAATTTAGCAGACGCGGTAATGCCCGTAGCTGGAACTTTTATATGTTTTTACTTGCTATTTCAGCCCAAAATGGCAACAATTGCGGATATTGCGGCTTCGATTTTAGGATTATTTTATACTGGTTATTTACCGAGTTACTGGGTGCGTTTGCGAGCGCTTGACAATACAGGCATTGCCCATCTACCTATAAGTGATTACTTATCTAAATTATTAGATATTGTGCATCAAGGAGATTTAAGCTTACTTCCGCAAGGTTTGACAGCAACATTACTCACTTTTTTGTGTATTTGGGCGTCTGACATTGGTGCTTATGTTGTAGGTAAATTTTTTGGAAAAACTCCTTTATCTGACATCAGCCCCAGAAAAACTGTTGAAGGTGCAGTGTTTGGTGTGTTTGCTAGCGTTGTCATTGCCCTTATAGGGTCTTACTACCTGAAGTGGACGAAATTTCCTTTTACAGGTGTAGCCATAGGTTTGTTAATTGGAATTGCGGGTCTATTAGGGGATCTGACTGAATCTATGCTGAAGCGCGATGCTGGAGTTAAAGATTCTGGGCAGTTGATCCCCGGTCATGGAGGTATTTTAGATCGTACCGATAGTTATATTTTTACGGCTCCTTTAGTGTATTATTTCGTAACACTTCTGTTGCCATTACTCAATCTGGGGATTGGGAAGTAGATCCCCGACTTCTCAAAGAAGTCGGGGATCTAGCAGACCTATCTCCAATCTCTCGAAGGATATATAATTAAAAATAATAAATTACCTTCTTTAATTTTGAATTTCTAATTATTATGGATTGACGTTAATTCGTCCGCGACACACTAGCTTACCTGGGATCGCAGTTAATTCTTGGATGTCAACATCCGATCCCAGATCGAAATATAGTTCAGGAACGATCCCCTCAAGTGAGTATGCTGTATTACTTTGAACTTGAATGTGTTTCAACTGCAACTCGTGGGAACTTAGTAATTCCAAACCCATACTCATATCTAAGTGAGTGGGTTGATTTTCTTCCTTTAAGGTAGCAGAAAGCACCAGCTTACTGTTATCCAGGTTAATTTTTTGCCAAATCACTGACTTGGATTTTCCCTTGTGTTCTGGTAATAGTTGAACCAGAGCATCATTTAAAGCACTCAATAATAGAGTAGACGAAAGAGAAGCATTCAAGTCTTCTTCTGTCTGGATCAGCTCGCCTACCACTGGTACTGTGTCTAACAGTTTCAGAGGTTGTCCCTTGAGTACTGAACCAATGTTGACGCGAATATTTTCTGCGACTATCTGAATTTTTGTAAGATGGAGACCTTGGTAAACAGCATGACGGGCAAAAATAGATACAAAAGGGATGCGTCCGGAAAGGAGTTGGCGATCGCTGGCTTTAATTTCTACTTCAAGTTGAGCAACTTGGCTCACTTGTGCTTTCAACCAAAGCTTGAGCGCGGTTGAAAGCACGTTAGTAACTATGCGGATATGAATTGGATTTCGAGTTTGTAAACTGTCTTGTTGCATCTAACCGTTTTACTTATGGATATTTTGACGAAAAAAACCAGCGTTGAAACAAGTCTTAACTTTAACACCTATGGCAGGTCACCACAAAATGCAAATATATTATTTATTTATAGGAACTAGATGAACCATACGTAATTTCCACATGGAGTCACGGTTACAAAAGATTCTGGCTCAATGGGGTATAGCCTCCCGCCGTGAAGCTGAAGAGATGATCGAGCAGTCACGAGTGCGGATCAACGGTGAGTTAGCACATTTGGGTCAAAAAGCCGATCCAGAAAAGGATATTATCACTGTTGATGGTGAGCTAGTGTCTGTGTTAGAACGTCCAGCATTGGTGTATCTGTTGTTGCACAAACCACTTGGTGTGGTTTCTACTTGCGACGACCCCCAGAGAAGACGGACAGTGCTAGATTTACTACCCAAAGAATTAAGATCCGGTAAAGGTATTCATCCGGTTGGTCGCCTAGATACCGACACAACAGGAGCATTAATACTCACAAACGATGGAGACTTAACATTTGGGCTAACTCACCCACGCCACAATGTTCCTAAAACTTACCGTGTTTTAGTGGAAGGACATCCTCCGCAAGAAGTGTTAAAAATGTGGCATCGGGGTGTGCTGTTAGAAGGAAGAAAAACACGACCAGCACAAGTCAAAGTGATAGAAAATCTTGCATACTCTACCTGGTTAGAAATTGTGTTAAAGGAGGGGAGAAACCGTCAGATTCGCCGCGTAGCCCAACAGTTGGGACACCCGGTTATCCGACTGCATCGCACAGCCATAGGTTCGATTCAATTGCAAGCACCAGGACTTGGTTTACTTGGTGTGGGTGAGTATCGTTACCTAGAAGATGTTGAAATCCGCTTTTTAAAAAAAGCAGTAGCACAAGTAAAAGATTTGAGTGACGATCGCCGTCAATCAAAGTTTTAGGAAGATACCTATTTAATGATTCAGTGGGGTAAGGAGTGTAACAGGATTATGAAGTGGTTAAAAAGAAAAAATAAACGAGAATCAACACCTTCACCAGACCAGCAACGAGCCGAAGTCTTAGCAGAAATGGGTGCTCAGCTTTGGACGCGGCGCTTGGAAAAGGGTTTATCCCTAGAGGAAATGGTTATTGTCACAAAGATTTCCCGAAGATTACTGCAGGCGATCGAAGAAGGTAACTTATCAGAACTGCCAGAGCCAGTATATACCCAAGGTTTAATCCGGCAATATGCCGATGCCCTTGGTTTTCATGGAGTGCAATTCTCCAGCAGTTACCCAATTGGTACCAATCGAGTCAATTTCAAGCCCATTTGGAAAACAACATCAGATCAATTACGTCCCGTTCATCTCTACGTACTCTACATATTTGTCATTTTTGGTTCCATCAGTGGCTTGTCGCAATTTTTAAATACAGCGACTTTGCAAGCAAGTAGCAGCCCAAATAACCAAAAGGTACAAAAAGCCCGTGTTTTGGAATCACATCTGACACAAAATAAAAATGTACAACTTCAAACATTTAGCCAGTCTTATAATGAAGGTCAGCAGGTACAAATTGGTGTAACTTTGAAAGAGAAATCTTGGATCAAAGTCGTCGCTGATGGCAAAATTCAGTACGAGGGTGAGCTACCAGAGGGAACTCACCGCATTTGGAAAGCCCAAGAACAACTCACCGTCAAAGCCGGAAATGCTGGTGGCGTACTTGTGAGCGTTAACAAAGAGGAAGCCAAGCAATTGGGAGAACCAGGAACAGCTAAGGAAGTCACCATCGCTGCTGTGAATCCTTCTTAGAATTGGGAGTGGGGAGTGGGGAATGGGGAATGGGGATTTTGGATTTTGGATTGGGGATTAATTATTCCTTATTGTCTCCCTTGCTCCCTGCTCCCTGCTCCCTACTCCCTACTCCCTACTCCCTCCTCAAGATTTCCCTTGAGGGCTGCGTCCGGACAGCCGAGTGAGAGTTTGCAAGCGCTGACTCACTTCTTTAGTTAAACTACCTGAGGTACAACGCCAGTCCCAGTTTCCTTCAGCTTTACTTGGGAAATTCATCCGCGCTTCACCACCCAATCCCAAGACATCCTGTAATGGAATAATGGCTTGATTTGCCACAGAATTCATAGCGAGTCGAATGAAATCCCAGTGAATACCTTCAGGGCTGAGACAACCTAAATAGTTCAACACGTACTGCTTTTCGTACTCTGTCGCTTGATTGAACCAGCTAATGGTTGTGTCATTGTCATGAGTTCCAGTGTAGACAATGAAATTGCGCGAGTAGTTGAATGGTAAAAATGGATTGCCTGCATCACTACCAAAGGCAAACTGCAAAATCTTCATTCCAGGGAATTCATATTTGTCTCGCAACGCTTCCACTTCTGGTGTAATTAACCCCAAATCTTCTGCCATAATGGGGAGCTTACCCAACCTCAGTTTAATCGCTTCAAACAACTCTTCTCCAGGTGCTTTGAGCCACTCTCCATTGATGGCAGTTTCTTCCCCTTGGGGTACAGCCCAGTAAGCTTCAAACCCTCGGAAGTGGTCAATACGAATCACATCGACATAGTCAAGCAGCGCCTGAAAGCGTCCAACCCACCAATTATAGTCTTGTTTTTTCAGTTCCTCCCAGTTATAGACTGGATTACCCCATAACTGTCCGGTTTCGCTGAAATAATCGGGTGGAACTCCTGCCATCAGCGCCGCTTCTCCTGTCTCTTCATCCAGGCAAAAAATATCGGGATGAGACCAGACATCAGCACTATCGTGAGCTACATAAATGGGAATATCGCCAATAATTTGAACCCCGCTCATGTTGGCGTAGGTTTTTAATTCAGACCATTGGCGGAAAAATTCATACTGGGTGAATTTGTGGAAAAAAATTTCTCCAGTAAGTTCTCGTCCAGCCCGATCTAATGCGGATGGTACGCGTTTGGCAAGTTCTGGCTCCCACTTATGCCAGCTTACACCCCCATTAGCACCTTTGAGTGCCATAAATAGGGCATAATCATCCAACCAGTAAGCTTTGCTGTCACAAAAACCAGCAAATTCTGTTTGCTGCAAGGGAGTTGCTCTGTTTTTAAAATTTTCACAGGCTTTCCTTAACAGCTCGAGCTTAATTGGTATGACTTTTTCGTAGTCTACCTTAGATCGCTCAAATCCTGGTAGATGAGCAAAGTCTTCTTCAACGAGTAAGCCCTGTTCTACCATTTTTTCTAAGCTAACGAGGAAGGGGTTACCAGCTAATGCTGAGTAACAAGCATAGGGAGAATTACCGTAACCAGTCGGTCCTAGAGGCAAAACTTGCCAAAATTGCTGACAACTGTCTCTAAGAAAATCAATGAATTGATAGGCTTCTAAGCCTAAATCCCCAATGCCAAATCGACCGGGAAACGAGGTAGGGTGTAATAGAATACCACTTGATCTGGGAAAAGGCATACTTAACCTGTTGTTAACAAGAAAGCGATCGCATCGAATTTACCACGGAACAGTTAACAGTGTTAGTTGTTAGTGGTTAGTTGTTAGTTGTTAGTTGTTAGTTGTTAGTTGTTAGTTGATACCATTAACCACTAACCATTCACGATGACAGGCGAGACGCCTGTCCTACACCACTAACCACTAACCATTAACCATGAATTACCGAAATCCTGTTCCAACAGTTGATATCATCATTGAATTGGTAGACCGTCCTCATCGACCAATAGTGTTAATTGAGCGACATAATCCACCTTTTGGCTGGGCTATCCCCGGTGGTTTTGTAGATTACGGCGAATCTGTTGAGGTGGCGGCGCAACGCGAAGCTTTGGAAGAGACTGGTTTGCAGGTGGAGTTGCTCGAACAATTTCAGGTGTATTCTGACCCCAGTCGCGATCCGCGCAAGCACACTCTTAGTGTTGTGTTTTTGGCGACGGCGACTGGTGAACCGCAGGCGGGGGATGATGCTAAGGGTATAGGCATTTTTGAGTCTTGGCGAGTACCTGAAAACTTATGTTTTGACCACGATAAGATTTTGCGCGATTATTGGCACTTTCGGCATTATGGAATACGTCCCCGGTTAGGTTAGGGATTAAAGGTGCGATAATGCCAGATGGAAAAATTTGTCCAAAATCCACTCATCCAAAATCCACTCATCCAAAATCTCTATGGCTCGTCAAGTAATTCGTACCGATAAAGCACCCGCACCAGTAGGACCATACAATCAAGCAATTATTGCCTCTGGTCAAATGATTTTTGTTGCTGGGCAAATTCCCATCGATCCCCAACTTGGTGATGTTCTTTACACCAATAATATAGCAAAGCAAACTGAGCAGGTTATGGCTAATATTGATGCTATTCTCACAGCCGCAGGTGCTACTTTTGAAAATGTGGTGAAAACAACTGTATTTTTGTCCGATCTGAATAATTTTGCTGCTATGAATGCAGTTTATGCCAAATATTTCTCGGAAGACTCAGCTCCAGCCCGTGCTTGTGTTGAAGTGTCGCGTTTGCCTAAAGATGTTTTGGTAGAGATTGAGTGTATTGCTGTAATTTAGGGCTGATTTGCCAGATACCCGACTTCTTTCAAGAAGTCGGGTATCTTAACCAAAATTTTTATTAAAAAAGATTATGACTCATAATACATAAAAAAAATATTTAGTCAAGCTACTCATATAACCAATTCTTTAAGAAAGCGGCTCGAGATTATCTATTGACTTTTGTGGCAAAAAGCTTGAATCTTAATAATAGTCTTTCTTAATAAGAACCTTATTGAGATAGAATTTCAAAATTAATAAGAAAGTTTTTTGATGGAGAGCAGCAAATGAGTGTGAGGCAAAAGGGTCTGCTAGGAGCGAGTGCAGCATTCCTAGCTCTAACTAGTCTAGTCGCAGGTAGCTTTGGGAGTTTGCAAGCGGTTGCTAACTCAAAGCCCGAACGCAAGCAAGCAACTCTACTCGCTCAGACAGCACAACAGTCTTTAAAAATTATTTTTCCAAGTAGATCGGATTCTACAGACTTGCAAACTAAAGCGAATGCTGTAGCAGCGTTTCTATCCAAAGAAGTAGGAATGCCTGTTGAAGCTCTAGTTGGTGATGATACCGCAGCAGTAGAAGCGATGAGAGGAGATAAGGCAGATGTCGCTTTTTTAAGCAGCCGTCCTGCTTTGAAAGCCGAGCAATTGGCAAATGCTCGCTTGTATTTGGCTGAAGTACGCCCAACTTATTCGGGAAAATACACTTATAATTCAGTGTTTGTTGTTCCTAAAGATAGCTCTCTGAAAACTTTGACTTCAGGTAAAGCTACCTTGGAACAGCTGCGCGGTAAAAAAATGGCTTTTACCTCGCCCACTTCTGGTTCAGGGTTTATTTTCCCTGTGGGTGAGATGGTTAAGCAAAAACTAGTACCGAATCGCGATCGCCTCGACAGCTTCTTCGGTCAGGTAAGTTATGGTGGCAATTACAGCAAAGCCCTGCAAGCCGTTTTACGCGGTCAAGCCGATGTAGCGGCAGTATCAGAATATGCTATGAATGCCCCGTATATTACTGAAGCCGAAAAAAATCAACTACGAGTTCTTTACAAAATTCCCGGTGTTCCAGCACACGGCGTAGCTATTGATGATGATGTTCCTACAGCTACAAGAGAAAAAATCATCACTGCTATGCTCAAGCTGAACGAGCCACAAAACAACCAGATGCTACGCAACCTCTATAACTCCACAGAATTAGTAAAAATCAATCACGACGCTCACTTAAAACCAATTCGTGAAGCCCTAAAGAATGCGGGAGTTGAACCATAATCTCAGAATAGGGAGTAGGGAGTAGGGAGTAGGGAGTAGGGATTTTAGTTATGAAAAAGTATTAGTAATTACCACTCCCCACTCACCACTCCCCAATTAGCTTATGATCCAATCAGTAATTCGTTGTCAAAACGTAGAAACAGCTTATTCCACGACGTTGAACCGTCCCATTTTAAACCAGGTTAATTTTGAAATTAATCGCGGTGAATTTGTTGTGCTGTTAGGGCTTAATGGTGCGGGGAAGTCTACTTTGTTGCGATCGCTAGTTGGGTTAGTTCCAATTTCACGGGGAACAATTCACGTCGATGGTGTGCCATTAAATTCTCGCACGCTGCCGACTATTCGGCGTAACGTGGGAATGTTGTTTCAGGGTGGGGGATTAATTCGCCAGTTATCAGCGATTGAAAATGTACTGTGCGGACGTCTTGGCGTGAGGACAACTTGGCAAACACTGTTTGGGTTTCCTAAAAGCGATCGTCGTCAAGCTTTAGAACTGCTAGAACAGTTAGGTTTGAGAGAACAGGCTTATCAAAAAACTGGTAATTTAAGCGGTGGACAGCAACAAAGAGTAGCAATTGCTAGGTCTTTAATTCAATCGCCAGAGATTCTCCTAGCAGATGAACCTATCACGGGCTTGGATATTATGGCGTCCAAACAAGTGATGGAAACTCTAGCTCAACTCCACTCCGAGCAGGGAATGACAATTGTCACAGTTTTGCACGATTTGGGAGTCGCAGCAGAGTACGCACAACGAGCGATTATTTTGGATGCTGGACGTGTGGTTTATGACGGGTGCTGCGATAACAGCTTACGAGCTACATTTGCTCAAGGAAATATCAGGAACTAGGGACTGGTAACTGGGGACTGAGTTTTCAATTCTCATCCCCAATCTCCAATCCCCAGTACCCTATCGCTAATTATGAAAAATATTTCTCGTCTTTGGAAACGCTTTTCTTGGCTAAGTGGCTTAGTTATTCTATGTATTGTTATTGTAATTTATGGTTGGGCGTTGCAAGGTCTGAAAGTAGATTTTCAACTACTAAAAGATAGCTGGTTCCACATCATTGACTTTATTTCACGGTTATTTCCCCCAAATACCAGTTGGGATATTTTGTACAAAACAGCCAAAGCACTGGTAGAAACTGTACAAATGTCTGTGTTGGGAACCACTATTGGAGCATTACTGTCTTTGCCTATTGCTGTTGCGAGTGCTCGTAATGTAGCTCCTCTGTGGCTGCGATGGTTGGCTAATTTTCTGCAAAATGCTGTTCGTTCTGTTCCCTCAATTATTCTTGGTTTGTTATTTGTAGCTGCAACTGGGCTAGGTCCTCTTGCAGGAACTTTAGCTTTGGGAATTTATACTATTGGTTATCTAGCCAAATTTTATCAACAAGCGATTGAAGCTGTCGATCCCCGTTCTATAGAATCTTTGCAAGTTGCAGGTGCGTCTCGGTTACAAATTGCTCAATATGGTTTATTACCTCAAGTGCTGCCTTTAATATTAGGTTATACCTTGTGGATGTTTGAGTATAATATCCGAGCAGCATCAGTTCTTGGTGCAGTCGGTGCAGGTGGTTTTGGTTTTGAATTGAAGAGTTATATCGACGGATTTGAGTACACCAAGGCAACCACCATGATATTAATATTGTCAGTTGTCGTTACTATAATTGATGCTCTTAGCAGCAAATTACGTCAGCGATTGGATTCGATGTAGCTATGGTTGTAGTTCTTGCTCGCGTAGTAGTCAATTCAATACTGCGTAGGTTTTGTGTAAAAATCCGAAAATACGTAGGTTGGGTTGAGGAACGAAACCCAACATTTACAGGCATTTGTTGAGTTTCTCCACGATGATCCCAACCCACAAAAATTCTTATTCGAGTAGTATTGCGTTGGATACCTGTAACAGCTTCTTCACAATCGTTGGTCTCCCACTCTATCGCTTTTGCTAAGAGTTCTGTAGCTAAGACTACAACATCCAATACTGCTCGGATAAGCCGGAACAGAAACCCGGTTTCTTTGACCATTATATTAGCCAACTTTCAATACTGCTCGGTTAACGGTATTTGATATCTCAGAACCTCGGTAAATAAGTGCGAAACCGGGGTTCTAATTTCTGCTTATCCGAGTAGTATTGAAAGCTGACAATCATTTTATTCTCAAAATTTTCAAATTGGCATCAATTGATCCCATCTTTAAAATCAAACAAATTACATACTAGTGCAGAATATACTGCTTTAACTTTACAATTACCTCCTAATCTCAAATTTACGGATGAGGAATTTGAGCAGATTGTTGCTGTGAATCAAGAGTTGCGTTTGGAATTAACGGCTGTTGGAGAATTGGTTATCATAGCACCGACTGGGGGAGAAACGGGAAATCGTAACTTTGATTTATTAGGTCAACTATGGTTTTGGAACAGTCAAAAGAATTTAGGTATTGTTATGGTTAATAGAGAATTAAGTCTTCAAAGACAATTATATTAATTTTTTTGTCATCTACCTAAAGGCTAAAGTATTTATCTTTCCTTTGGTAGTGGTCAGAACACTAAAAATTTACAATTTATCTTTCCTTTGATAGTGGTTAGAACACTAAAAATTTACAAAACTTAAGTAAGTTATCTACTGCGGTTTAAGCAAAGCATTCTCAATCCAAAATATTATCCCCTTTGTGCCGTTGGTTAAATATTTTTATCCTGACGCTTCGGTAAATACTGCGTACATATTAAAATGGCGTCAGTAATTTTACGTCCATACATATTTCTGCAATTCTTAAAACTCTTTATCGTAAGCATCTACTATCTACCTAGCCTATGAGATAATAGAAAACTCTTCATGACTCAAACTCCCTCTCCTCAACCTCGTACCAGTGAAACTATTTCCAGAAATTTTCGTGGCAAGGCTACTAATAACGGCAAGCCACCAGCGCTTCCTTCAGGAAAAAAAAGGCAAGCATGGAGTTTGAAGCATAAAGCAATGGCTTTATCACTAATTGTAAGTGTGTTTCCCGTACTGACAGTTGGTACATCTACTTATTTGAGCAGTCAGTTGGCTCAGCAGCAAAGCAGCGAAGCAGGACAAGCTCAAAATGCAGTAAAGTCTGAACTAGAGCGTCAAAGACAAGTCTTACTGATGAGAACTCTTGTAACAGCATTATCAGCAGGTGCGATCGCGACTTTTCTCATAAATCGCGCCCTGCGTGAAGTTCTCAATGCTGCAGAAACTTCTACGGCTGTTGTGAATCGGCTGTTTCGAGAAGAGATGAGTACTCGCGATCGCGCAGGTGGAAAAGATGAACTGGTCGCGTTAGGAGCAAATCTAAAATCAATAGAAGACCAACTTCCAGAATTGCTGTGGAAACAGGAAGTAGCAGCCGAACTCTCACAACTATTGATAGGCATTAGCCACCGAATTTGGGGAGCGCGTTCTGAAGAAGAGGTTCTAAGAACTGCGGTTGAGGAAGTTCGCCAAGTGTTTAAAACTGACCGTGTGAGTGTCTTTCGCTTTAATGCAAACTGGGATGGCACTTTTGTAGCAGAATCGGTAGCATCTGGTTGGCCAAAAGCTTTGTGGTCAACAATACACGACCCCTGTTTTGCTGAAAGTTATGTAGAAAAATATCTTCAGGGTCGCGTTCGCGCAACTGACAATATTTACCAAGCAGGTCTAAATGATTGCCACATTGGTCTACTAGAACGATTTGCTGTTAAGGCAAATCTAATTGCTCCAATTATTACAAACAACCAGCTATACGGTTTATTTATTGCCCATCAGTGTTCCGGTCCTCGCTTGTGGCAACAGCCTGAGATTGATTTATTTACCCAGTTGGCGTCTCAGGTTGGATTTGCGCTTGACCGTGCTAGGTTGTTAGAACAGGTGGATGAAAAAGCAGATCGGCGTCAGGTATTTATCGACATTACCCGACGCATTCGTGCATCCCTGCATGAAGAGGATATTCTCAAAGCTACCGTGGAAGAAACTCGCAAGGAACTGAGAACTGACCGAGTCATTGTGTTTGGCTTTGACGAAGATTGGTATGGAACTGTCCTTGCAGAATCGGTGCTTCCAGGTTTTCCCAAAGCTTTGCGAGCTAATATTAAAGACCCTTGTTTTGCAGAGGGCTATGTAGACCAGTATCAAGCAGGGCGAGTTCAAGCAACCAACAATATTTATGAAGCGGGTTTGAGTCCTTGTCATATCGGTCAACTAGAACCATTTGCTGTGAAGGCAAATTTAGTGGCTCCTATTCTCAAAGATGATAAGTTATTTGGTTTATTGATTGCCCATCAGTGCTCTGAACCCCGGAATTGGCGACAGGTAGAAATTGATTTATTTGCCCAAGTGGCTGCACAAGTGGGGTTTGCTCTTGACCATGCTCGACTGGTTAATCAGATAGAAAAGGCTTACCAAGCAGTTGAAGCGAATTCTATTCAGCAGTATCACCAAAATGAAGTGCTTCAGCATGAGGTATCAGAACTGCTGAGAGAGCGACAAATAGCTATCCAAAATATAGCAGATGAAGCATCAAAACAAATGGAAGCTGTCCAATCTGCTTGCGATCGCATTCAGGTTGTGGCTAATTTGGTTCGAGCAGTCGATGCAACTGTTCAACAATTGAAACTCCAACGACAGGAAGACGCGCACGTTGTACAAACTGGGCAAAAAACTATCGATCGGGTAACCAAAAGTGCCATTATCATCCAACAAGTCATCGTGAAAGCTGCCGAAAAAATTGAACTTATAGACGAGATATCGCAAAACCTCTCCTCAACAGTGCTGCTTGTGAGTCATACAATTTCCGAACTAAATCTTCAAGCCATGAATGTCGCACTAAAAGCAACTCGAAACAGCACCGAGCAAGAGCGTATTGCTCTAGCAGATAAAGTTTTAGGTTCGATGCGGCAGTTGAAAGGGAATATAGAAGAAACTGAATGCCTTGTGGTAAAAATTCAGGTAGAGATCCAAGAGGCATTTGAGGCTATTGGAATGGGAGCAGAGCAAATAACAGCAGGAACTCAATTGGTAGAGGCAATTCAAGAAAAATTCGATTGGATGATGAATATCGATACTCAAATGGACTTGTTGTTAGAGGAAATTGCTCAAGCGACAAACAAGCAAACACACGCTTCTAGTGTTGCTGAGCAAATGATTCTGGATGTTGGAAGTATCGTTAACGATTCCAAAAAGATTTATGGCAATGGTTGAGTCGGGAGGTAATTTTTTATAATTTTAAAAAGGTGTCATAATGCAGTTAGCAAGAGCTAAGGACAAGGCAAAATGGCAAAAGAGGTTACTTTAGAGGAAGTTTTAGAGTTGACAAAACAACTTTCACTTGTTGACAAAGTGCGTTTGGTAGAGAAAGTGGCCCCCGAGATTAAGCGAGAGATAACTGCATCTCAAGCTAAACCGCGTAAATCTTTACGGGGGTTATGGCGAGGGGTTGATATCACGGATGCGGATATTGCGGAAATAAGACAGCAAATGTGGGGTGGTTTTCCCCGTGAGGATATTTGATGAGTGATGCTGTAACTGATACCCATGCTCTGATTTGGTATTTAGAAGATAGCCCCAACTTAGGTACTGCGGCTAATGAGATCTTTAAACGATGCGATCGCGGAGAGATTAGCATTTACATTCCAACCATCTGCCTGGTAGAGATGGTTTACTTACAAGAAAAGGGTCGTATTTCGCCAAACTTGAAAATGCAACTAGATACTGAGTTACGTACTAGTACCACTGGATTCATACTTGCCAATCTTACAGATGAGGTAGCTGAGGCTGTGGCAAAGGTTTCGAGAACTACTGTACCCGATCTGCCTGACCGAATTATTACTGCTACATCACTACATCTAGGTTTACCACTCATTAGTCGAGATAGCAAAATACGGCTTGCTGGCATTCCTTTAATTTGGTAGAGCATCAGTCCTATTACCATCCCCAAGAACCAGGGCTACCTTTAAACGGTCCAACAATATCACTTGTAATCCAACCGCCGTAGAAATTCCCTGGTTGAGGCTGAACTTTCTCTCCATTAACGTAACAAGCATCCATAAGATGTGCGTAAAAAGCTACATAGTCTTTGATGGATGCAAAGGTAGGTGTAGGGTTGGGATAGAACCATGCAGCATTCTGGGCTTCTTTATCCCCAACACGAACTGTATAATAACCTGCACTTCCTTTCCACTCACAAAAGCTCGATAGCTGTAAGGGAAGTAAATATTCTACTTTAATATCTGTAGGTGGGATGTAATAGACAGGGGGGTGGCTTGTTTCTAAAACGCGTTTGGCACTGTGAGTATCTGCTATGGTGATGTCGTTAAAAACGATCTGGATATGTTTGTCCACGTCCTCAAGGCGAGGTGGACGGGGATAATCCCATACTGACTCTTGTCCGGGACTGGGTTCAATACGTTGAGGTCTGAACATTTTGGATTTTAGATTTTGGATTTTAGATTTTGGGGAAGTTATGATTTTAAATAGTAACTTTATATATTGAGCTATTTTATCAAAAGATAGACACAGGCGTTCGCAGAGCGTACCGGAGGTAATCGCCCACAACGAGGGAATGAAAACTTCTTACTCCCTACTCCCTACTCCCTACTCCCTACTCCCTATATTTCTAGACAGGTACACAGCAGTTTTCAAGAAAATCTTTTGTATATTCTCTTGTGGTACGGGCGTCCTCGCCCGTTCTGGAAATGAACATCACTACGTGAAATCTAGAACCTATGGAAATGAAACCGTCTAAATTTGCTGAGCTTTCCCTTACAGAGCATAAGGACTATACTGAAATCGAAACAATTGTTGCAAATCGCTTCAATCGACAGTATCAAAATGAAGCTTCAGAACTCCCGGAAGAAGTGAAAGCTATGCCGATTTATCAAGAATGGGTAACGGGAATTTTGAACGCGAAAATTACTTCTCCTTTTTGGGAAATACAACTTCCTCGTAAGAATCAGCGCTGTTTGGATATTGGTTGTGGTGTTAGCTTTTTAATTTATCCTTGGCGGGAGTGGGAAGCTCTTTTTTCTGGTCAAGAAATCAGCACGGTTGCACGAGATATTTTGAATAGTCGCGGTCCTCAACTGAATTCTAAGCTGTTTAAAGGTGTTGCTTTGGGGAGTGCTCATCAATTGCAATATGATAACGCCCAATTCGATCTGGCGATCGCGACAGGTTGGAGTTGCTACTATCCCCTTGATTACTGGCTACTCGTAATGGAAGAAGTTAAGAGGGTACTGAAACCAGGGGGACATTTTGTTTTTGATGTTCTCAATTCAGAGAAACCGTTGGCTTTGGATTGGGCTGTTCTAGAAACATATTTGGGTGCAGAGGTTTTTCTAGAATCAATGGAAGCTTGGAAAGGTGCGATCGCATCTGCTGGTGCTAAGGTAGATAAACACTTGGAGGGTGAGTTGTTTGACCTGTATAAAGTTCATTTTCCATAGCACAAAGAAACTGCTAAGAGTCATGAACACTCTTGGCATTAGAATATCACTGTGCGTCACAATCAATTGAATTGAGTGAATGCTCTGAACCGGAATTCCGATTGGAGTTGGTAGAAGGAAAGTTTTTGGTAGGTGGAACTATAGAAGGGAGTCGTTGGCTGCTCAAAGAAGCTTTAATTGGTTGGGGATTGGAAGCAGCGATCGCATTTGCATCACCCTTTTAAAACATCCTCTTAGGCTTGATTAATACTTACAAATTTCTTTTCTGTTTTGTACAGCGCCTCCCTGCTTGTTAGGGTGAAACTAAGTAGGTGCAGGTTAATTAATTCTACACTCCAGTATTTTAACAAAAGTAAGTATAATAACAGCTTAGAGATAATACTGGAGTTTGCCAGAACGGTCAGGCGATCGCTACTTAGTCCCCAGAACTAAAGTGCAATGATGCTCTTACAAAGGCGAGCTTGCGAGCACTCGCGGCACCCATCCGTATTCCATAACGGATTTTCTTGCAAGTTTCTAACTTCAATTCGTGACAGTTTTCTCCTAAGCTCCAAAATATATAAAAATGTTTTAAATGAAATGTTCTTAAGTCTTGTTTACCGAACTAAAATATTCGATTAGCACCCTAAGAAGTGCAGTTATAAATTATTATGCGGTTATTATGAATTTAATGGTAGTTGAAGCCGAACATCCAAATATTTTACTAGCCATATCATAAAAACATAAAGCAAACAAACAAGAACACAATTTCTACTTATTCATAATACCTATGACAATCATTCGTTACAATCCCTGGAAAGAACTAAACGCAATTCAACGCCTGCTTGAAGAAACAAGAGTTCCCTTTGAAAGAGACTTCGTTAAAGTTCCTGCTGCTGAACTGACTCAAACTCCGAATGCAGTTCACCTCAAGCTAGAACTTCCAGGTATGGACGCCAAAGATTTAGATATCCAAGTGACAGAAAACACTGTTTCTATTAGTGGCGATCGCAAGTCTGAAACTAAGACTGAAGACAAAGGCATCACTCGGACTGAGTTCCACTACGGTAAGTTTCAGCGCGTCATCCCATTGCCTGTTAAAGTTCAAAATACCAACGTTACTGCTGAATACAAAGACGGTATTTTGAATCTGACTCTGCCAAAGAAGGAAGAAGAAAAGAACAAAGTCGTCAAAGTTAATCTAGAACAGCCAGCTGCTTAGTTGACTGTTTAATGGATAAATTTCCTTACACATAGATAATTCAACCCCGGTCTAGTCAGAGTTACCGGGGTTTTTTCTTGGGAGTGCGAGCTTGCAAGGGATAACGGCTATACTACCGTATCGCAACAATCTTATTATTAGCTCCTCTTATGGATACTATTTATTTTTCTATGTCAAGCACTCTTGAGGTTTTGTAACAATATCGTTATATTTATTTACATAAGATAACAAACAAGGAAAAGAGCTATGTATACTACTGTTAATGAAGACGGCGTCCTCAACAACTATCCAACCGAAACTAAAATGCAGTTTGCTGAATACCCTGCAATTTGGGAGCAACGTCAATATGTTATCCAAGGCGTGTTTGCTACATTACTTGTCGCTGCTTTAGTTCTGGTTGCTTTTGCAGCTGGTTAAGACGAGTGAATTCGCTTCAAACTTCAATCGACATTTAGGTTTTCATGTTCTCCCTAGCTATCAAGGCTAGGGTTTTTCCATTGAAAGAGCGTTAGTCCAAAGGCAACTGCTTTGCAAGTGCGATCGCTTCTACTTAAACCTGACTCCACGTCCCCTAAAAAGTTAGAATAAGACTGAACCACAAAATTCGCGATACGACTTCAGCCCGTAGCGTGCCTTATCGCTTACACTGTTGGGTGTCATGTGGGGTATAACGTTTTAAGAGATTTAATATACCCTAAGAAACACCTATATATACCCTGCATAGGGGTTAATTTTTATAAAAAACTAGTGGGATACGCCTAGCCCCTACTTATACCCCATGAGTCGCTTGGAACCAGATTTTCAATTAATATTTTAGGCTCGCTTGTCCAAAGCTTCTCACTTAGCTTGGAGCTTGTCAATCTCTGCTGTGCTTTTCTATAACGGACAAAGCGCGATGCTGCTTCTGTAGGGCGATCGCTTTGAGCAAAGGGGCGATCGCAACCACCCCTCAACCTTCATCTCTTAGCCTGCCCAATTTTATCTAACCTGTCATTGGCATCTTTAGCAAGTTGGGCGCATCGCACACTAGCAGTCATCCCACTAGCAGCTGTAACTGCACCTTCATTCGCTCTTCCTGTAAGCAGGAGACCTGCACCAGTTAAACTGATAAAGGTAGACATAGCGGTGGCGACTAGTGCTAAGTTAAAACTTTGGCGTGCTTGGCGTACACGCTCTTTAATAATTTCTTGATTTGTGAATTGTGTCATCTTTTTCTCTACCACTCAACTGCTCTTAGTCTCGCGGTTTAACGCTTAAAGTTCAGTCTAGGTAAGGCTTATAGAAGAAGTGACTTTTGTATGCTTTTGGCATGACTTTAGCTTTTCACTTAAAATTGGTGTAGTTTTTGCGTGTAACTATGCCTAGAAAATCCCTCAAAGCGTGTTTAACAGGTATTAACAAGGCGAGAATAGTTTTGACTGGCACGCGTTGCCCTAGGTCCAAAGCCCCCACCATACTCATCCGGTGTTCCCCGTTCCCCGTTAAGAGTTCCCTTTTACAAATCATCCGCATAACAATCGAATAATTTAGATGTAAGAGTTGCAGCGATCGCGCAGAGTACATAAAGCAGTATTTTTGTTAATTGATCATTAAACTTTGGGAATTCTAAATACAGCACAAGCGTAAATCTACTCAATACTCTCGTCTATGAAATATGCTGCATCTATCCGTTATGGAGGACAGTTATTTGCTGCTATTGAATGTAATTATGAAGATTACCTGCTCCTGGGGCTCCATTGTCCGGTCTGCTCGGAGCCTGTAGTTTTAAGAGCTGCTCACAATCGGATTGTACATAATAAAGAAGTTAAAGTAGCGTCCTCATTTATACATCGTGCTGTCAAAAACCCAATCCTTGTTACAGGGTGCGAATTACGTGTATCGCGATATTCCATTGCTGAGATTGAAACCAGAGCACGATCTGCTAGAAATCAGCGATTAAAGTTATTACAACAGTGGTTTTGGCAAATACTATGGGCAAAGAATCCTTTATTGCCCGGTGGAAAGGTGGCAAGGGAGTTATTTTTCTATATAGAAAGGTTTAAGTCAAATGTTTTAAATAATTTAGATCGAAGTTGCCATCGTCAACTAATTTATCAGACTTGTCAGCAACTCTTTAGCGAACGAAAGCAGATTGAAGATTATTTAGAATTATTTTTGGCTAATTTAAGAGGAGAAAAAGGACGCATTATAAAACACAGCACTGATTTATTAATTGCTGCTAACAAAAACCAGCAGTTGAAATTTTTAAGAACTAAGATAGACCAGAGGATGCACAAACTTATCGTGAAAGAGGTGGCGGATTTTTTACGGAGTAGAAAAATGGAGCTATTATTTGAGAAAATATTTTGGTATGTCCTATATTTATTAGATGCCAATAAACAGTGGCAACCACAAATCTTTGCTGAATCCAATATAATTAGATTGCATTCTCAGTCTCCCAATGAAATGATTTCATCAAGAATAATTATAGAGATTTGTCAACTCATAGTTTATACAGATTGGGCATCGGGTTTTGCTGAATTGTCAGCTACCAGAACTGTAACGGAAATGAAACAGAAGTCAAATTTATCGATCGTTTATCTAAAGTAATATCGCCGAGCGCATGACGAATTGCGCGTAGCGCTTGACGCAGATAGATGTAGATCGCTTAGCCAATAGACATGATAGCGGTACAAATGCACTAATGAAAGCTTGATTTGATTTTAATTGAGACAACCGTTTGGAAAAATATAATATGAACTGCTGTTTTTAACTTGACACCAAATGTCAAATACTTTTCCTTTTCAAAACAAATCCCAATTACACGAGTGGCATACGGGTATTAGAATGGCTAACCGTAACAACATTTTCTGTCACTGTCGTAGATGCGGTTATGAATGGGTAGATTCTGATCTTGAGGTTGTTTGTACCAAGTGTAGTAGCTTTGACGTTGAATCCGTTTGCTGATGGCAATTTCCAGATGATTGAGTGAAGTATGATGGCGCTTTTCTCCGAAGGGAGCTGCACTCCAGAGCGATCGCTATTCGGCTCCCTTTGGAGTGCAACCGCGATCGCCCCTTGTGTGTTAACTGCACAGTAAAACTTCACGTCAACCAGGAGGCGACGCACTTAATCGCGTCCTTCTATTGTCCTTTGTAGGTAGACGACCAGCCAAATAACGAACGCAGTCTTTGTCCGGGATTGAATTTGAAGACCCAGTTTTCAAAGCGAAGCCCTGACGTAAAAAGTGCCAAAGTTTCGTATTGAGACGCTTTCACCTTGCTTGAGGGATTCGTAAATTTCTTCTATAGTGGCGTCAATGATTTCTTCTACCGTGCCAGTTCCTTTGATAACGCGCTTAGAGACTCGATTTACCAATTCCTTTTTGTCAATAGACATCGTTCCCACGAACTTATTCACTTTGTCATATCATCGCATGGTTGGGCATTACGGAACAGTACGCTCGCGCTCGCGCAATAACTGTATTGTTACCAAGTTTCTAAGTATACGAAGCATATTTTTACACCTATCTCGGCTCAGTACCAACAGGAGTCTCACAACTTCCTCACAAAAGTATCAAATATATTATGTAAGTCCGTCAATCGAATCTTTTACTAAGCTTTCAAAATATCTTGAATTTTTATAAAGAATAATGCGATCGCTTCGGCGCAAGCCGAAAGAGTGCTTATCGCTCCTGAATCGATATCTTGCAGCATATTAGAGGTGAAATCTAATTGCCTACTTTGTCAGGTAGAGCAATGACTTTGCTGTCAATAGCATCAATACGATTGAGCTGTCCAGTGGTGGTATCGATTAAGTCAATGCCAATGAGTTGGTAGTCATTCGGGTCAGTAGAAAGTTTAGGAAGTTCTGTGAGATTACCTAAGTAGAGAACAGCAACAGTAATTGAACAGGCATTGGCTGTTCCTGTTGAACACCCATCTGGATAATTAACACCGCTAAGAACTCCAGGAGTTCCAGACGGAAGACCGAGAAATTCAGCTTTAAGACCAGGGACGACTTTCCAACCAGCATTCTCCTTTTTCAAATCCCTATCTCGTCCTGAAAAAGAGAAATCAGAAACAGCGTTAAAGTATGAAAACTCTCTACCAAAATCTCCTAGTGCATCAGTGGGTACAGTAGCTGTGTTGAAATCAAAGGAACCTTTCTCCCCACCCTCAATAGTAAACTGAAATCTCAGTACG
Source organism: Scytonema hofmannii PCC 7110 (assembly GCF_000346485.2). Lineage (NCBI taxonomy): Bacteria > Bacillati > Cyanobacteriota > Cyanophyceae > Nostocales > Scytonemataceae > Scytonema > Scytonema hofmannii. The sequence continues at coordinate 753,907 of NZ_KQ976354.1, read as the reverse complement.
GTTTTAGGTCTGCCAGCAGCCAGAGTACGAATAAGTGGAAAGCTTCCTACAGCAGTGGCTCCTACAAGGGTGCCTCCACCAACCTTCAAAATTTGACGTCGGGAATAGATGTTAAACACAATTCTTTCTCCTAAACAAAAAATTTTTTCAAGGTAGAGTCAAGTAGTCTATTTTGCTAAGTAACCCAACCAAATTAAGCGTTGAATTAAGTACTAATGCCAAATTAAATATACATCGAGCGTGGCGAATGAAGCGAAGCAAAATAAAGCGAACGCAAGGCTTTGGAGATGGCTTCGCTACATTTCATTTCGCTCACAATGACATAAATAATTTTGCCTAACTACTTATTGTAGGGTATGAACTTCTCCCAGTAAGGCATTGAAATCGGTATTTTTGATTCAATTTCTTTAAGAATTAATAACTTTTTTGGCAATGCCTTTTACCGGGCGTGAGGCGATGGATTTGGTTTTCAATGATGTCGAGAGTTTCCAAACCAAAGTGAGTCACAATGCGTCTGGCAGTGACGGGACCAACACCTTTGATGAGACCACTGCCCAAGTACTTTTCCATTCCGGTTAAAGTGGCAGGCTTGGTTTCTTTGTATTGAGTGACTTGGAATTGAGCGCCGTACTGTGGGTGCTCGCGCCAAAAACCAGTCAATTGCAGCGTTTGACCCGGTTGAATGTCAGCAAAGTTACCAGTAATTGTCGTTAGTTCTGACATTCCACTGCACTTCATCCTTGCCACAGTGTAACCTGACTCCTGAGAATAATAAGTCAAGCGCTCTACCACTCCCGTTATTGTTTCGTACTTGGGAGTTGCGTTGGGTTGTTGTTGGGAGTTGGGTAGAGTAGACATTGTTTTTTGGGCGTTGCATACACAGTACACGGGCAATAACAGTTCTTAATCAGTAATTATGTACTATATAAGATTTTGAGATAAACCGCTATTAAAATCGACAAGCGAACGTTGTAGCAGAATTTTCGGTAGTCTTGTTTATATTCCAATAATTATTTAATTTTCTTGTTGACAAATGCCAAAGTCCAAATTTTTTGAAGAAAAATACCCAAATGTGTGTCATTTTGTGGATGAACTTGGTTGGATTGAAATTGGGGAAAATCAACAGATTAAGTCCTGGGTAAGAGCTTACAGTTATGGTGGTACTGTTTACGAAGGTAAATCTTGTTACCCCAGTATGGAAGCAGCGTTGCAAGATTTAGATGCAGGCATTAAAGCATATATCGATAATTTTACCAACTTTCTTTGCCTCACCTAGCTTCCTGACTTCAGTTGGGGTTAGGGCTGTGATTCGTTTCTTCTCTAATGGTGTTAATGCGTCCCATGCAAGCTGTTTGTACGAGCCATAGTTCTTCAAAGCCAGAGAAATTTCTTGCCAGGATGAGGCTTTTTGCAAGGTTTCAATCAACAACAGAACAGGTGGCACATCTGCCGTATCATCTTCACAATCGTCTGGTTCTGGCTCAGGCTCAAAAGTCCACGCGCCTACTACTGGTTCGGTATATTCACGACTGTCTTCAAGCTCAACATCTTTTGCGATCGCCTGTAGAACACTTCGTGAAAATCTGCAAGTTAATAAAGGAATTATCTCAGCTACATCTGCTCGGTCTTCAGGAGGCAAAATTGCGATCGCTGCAAAAGACATTCGCTTGCGTAATGACAGTGATATTAGAACAGATGTTGCTAGTGGTCAAAACCAGGGGGGAAATATTATCATCACTGCTAACTCCATCATTGCCTTTGATGACAGCGACATCCTCGCCTTTGCCCGTGATGGCAGAGGTGGCAATATTACCCTCAACACAAGAGCTTTTTTTGGTTCTGGCTATCAAGCTGCATCAAGAGGTATCAATCTGGAAAAACTTGATGGAAACAATCGCGTAGATGTCAACGCAACAGGCGCGATCGCATCCGGAAATATCTTTATCCCCGATACTAGCTCCATTCAAAACAACCTCAGCGAGTTATCGCAAACTCCCATTGACACCAACGCCCTCATTGCCAATAGCTGCATTGCCCGCAGTGATCAAAAATCTGAAGGGAGCTTCACCATCACGGGTGCTGGCGGTTTACCCAACCGTCCTGGGGATGCCTCAGTTTCATCTTATCCCACGGGAGATGTCCGTAACGTACAAACTGAGAATGCATCGCGTCCTTGGCAAAAGGGAGATCCAATTGTAGAACCACTGGGCGTGTATCGACTGAGTTCGGGGCAACTTGTCTTAAGTCGGGAGTGTCCAAAACATTGACGATCGCACTTATTGAAAGTCATTCGTCACCATTCATACAGCCAAAGCTCTTCAGACTCAACTTTTTGGTAACCAGCTCTTGCAAGTGAATCAAGTATAAAGGAGTTTTGAGGGAACATTCCGCTAACTGTTTGGTAACCCATACAGTATGCCAGTTGGCGCAACTCGTGCAGTAAAGTCGGTAAGCTTTCATTGTCGCCTGTAGCAAAACCTATCCATAAGGTTTTGTTAGAACCTTCGAGATAGCTTTGAATAGCCATACTTTGGCAACAATCGTTCTGCTTTAAACCCCATACTTGACCGGATTTAAGGCGCTGTGTTAACTGTTGCGCTGTCAGTTCCTGCCACTTGGCACCACGATTGATATACAGACAAACTTCTCGCTCATCGTGAGGGTAAATGGTTATTAATTTACTGAGAGAATCAAAATCAGAAATTTCTAACTTTTTTAACTGACCGGATGAAGAATTTATACTAGGAGCTACGTAGTCAAAATAGCAACCAACTTTTTGACGATCTCGCCGTACCATGATGTCGTTCATAAGCGCGTTATTGGCAAGAACGGCACTGCGCGAGATACTAACATTTGCCTCAGCCAAATATCTTTCTACCGATGCTTCTAAAACCTTGACCAAACCGCGTTTTCGATATCGGGGGTCTACCCGCAAGCCTTCCCACCATGCTTCCCGTTCCGACATCAAGACAAGTCGTATCATTGCCACGGGTTGACTATCCATGACAGCTACAAAAATCTTACCATTTTCATCTGCTAACCACTTACCCCAAACCCGATGAATGTAATCTTCCCTGTCTTCCCAAGTATGTTCGCAAAAAGCGAGTACAGCTTCTTTATCTTCTGCCTGTGCTAAGCGGATTTTCACTTCATTTCTAGATTCAATCATCTCAAGAGCAGAAAATCTTACTACTGACTCTAGGCTAAATAGCTAGGGGTGAATACGACCATATTAAAAGGTTTATTTCTAAAATAGAGTCCCTTGAGAATAAAAAGTATAAAATTTCTTATTACCAAAATCAAAGTAGAGTACCGAGCGATCGCCGTTGCTCTATCAACCACATTTACAAAATGCTCCGAGGCTTGGACAGAGTGAAAGGTCAGTACAAGCCAACTGTCGATGATTTGATAGATTTGGTCGATGATTTCCTGAGAATAGCCATTTGCCAACATCCATGCTTCAAAGGGGTTGGCTCTATTTCCTCTGACTGCACTTATCTCGGCTCAATGCCTATTATGTTCCCGGACGAGAGCGAAGATGATCGCTTAGATGATGGCGATCGCCTAATATTTCTAACAAAGGGCCATGAACGTCAAATTTAACCATACTGACTGACGCGACCAAAATATTCACCCGATAGCGATAGCGCCCCAAATCAATTCCCAGTAAACTGCAAAGCATAATCCGAATCGTGGCTTTATGGGAAACTACTAAAACATTACCTTGGGGATGCTTTTCTTGAATTTCAGCAATTACAGGCAGAGAACGGTTAGCAATATCTACCGCAGTTTCTCCACCTTTGGGCGCATTCCAAGCGGGTTCTGTCAACCATTTTACATAGTTTTCTGGGTAATTTTCTTGGACAAAGGATTTACTCAAAGTTTCCCATTCGCCGTAACTACCCTCTCTCAGTCCGTCACGTAACTGCATATCCATACCGATAGCATCACAAAATGGCTTGGCAGTTGCAATTGTGCGCTTCATTGGGCTAACATAAACCGCTTCCCACTTCAATTTTTGATAAACCTCGGCAAAGTTCTCTGCCATCTGCATCCCATAAGAAGTCAACTCCGCATCAGTTTCACCGCAGAAATTACCACTTTGACTAAAAGTAGTTTCTCCATGTCGCAGTAAATATAAATTGAGTGTCATAGCTTGTATCGCGATTGGGATAACCGAGTGTGTGCAAAAATAAAATACCATCAATCTCGCAATCTTTGTCTGTGACACCAGGACAAAGTAATCAACCAAAAAAGTTAATTAACCACAAACTTTTAACCAGTTCCTCTCCGATATATCTTGCCCCAACACCACAACCCAATTGTCCCTCACAATCTGAGATTTTTGGCATAGTATAACTTTACTGCTATGTCTACGAATCAACAAGGCAGTATTGAGTCACCTGAAACTGAGGGATCTGCTCTCACTACGTAGCTGGCTCGGAAGTCAAAGTTTTGGCTTTAACCATACTGGAGTTACCTACTTAAGGGCGGAATTCATTCAAATAAGTCCAGTCCTAAGTTCATATTTAATCTGTTTCAATAGTTATAGTACTGAGTAAGGTGCTGAGCTAAAGTTCTCGTGTTTATCGGCAAGAAGAACGCGATCGCACAGGTTAAACAGTTCTGCTTCGGTAGAGGACTGTCGCATCTGTCGCAGAAAATGACCATTCGCGTCAACACTTAGCGCAATGTAGTTGAGGTACATTTTAAGGTAGCCCAAGCGCGATTGCATAGGTATAGTTGCCACTGTGGGGGTTTTCCACAAGCGATCGATATAGTTACGTACCTCTACTAAAGGAACTGGAACGATCGGTTTGGACTGCAAAGCCTGCCGAATTTGATGAAAAATCCACGGATTCCCAATTGCCCAACGTCCTACCATTACACCCGCCGCGCCCGTTTGAGAAAGCACTTCAAGCGCAGTTGTCGCAGAGTCAATATTGCCATTGGCAAGCACTGGACAACGAACTCGTCTGACCGCTTCAGCAATCAGATCGTATCTCACTGCCCCGTGGTACAGATCTTTTACCGTGCGACCGTGCAAACTCAGCAAATCGATACCGTGGCGATCGATCAGATACAGAATTTTGTCAAAGGTATCTGTATTTTCAAAACCTACGCGCATCTTGACGGTCAAAGGTCGATCGTTCACTACTTGCCGCAGTTCTCCCAAAATCCGATCCACTTTTTCGGGCAACAGCAGCAATCCACCTCCAACATTTTTGCGATAAATTCTCGGTGCAGGACAGCCCATGTTCAAGTCAATGCCAGCAATATTATAGTTGCAGAGTTCCCGCGCTGTTCTGACTAAGTCTGGTATGCTTTCGCCAAGGATTTGAGCAAAAACGGGGCGAAGAGTATCATTTTCAGTAATTGCCGAGAGAATATTAGGATTGAGCCGCGAGGTCTCATTCACGCGGAAATATTCGGTGAAGAAGTAGTCAGGACTGCCGTAGTGGGCAATGACCTTCATAAACCAGAGGTTTGTTACATCCTGCATGGGGGCAAGAGCGGTAAGGGGTAAGTCTGGATGGAGCGGTTGGGGAAGCAATACCTCAGACATAGAGATTCGGGCGCTGGACAAAGCACCACTGTATCAAAAAATAGTTACAAGGTGGAAACTATCAATTAACCTCAAGGGGCAATCGTTCATGTAACAGGGAGCGTAATCAAAAATATAAAAACCAATCTCATTGCCAATGCCACGATGACTCAGTAAGCGTGGATCTTGTAGTTTTGGCAGTAGTGCATTGAGTCGTTCATAAATAGTCAATTGACGCATGATAACGGATTAATATTGAGAGATTAAGTTGGGTCAGATCCCCGACTTCTTCAAGAAGTCGGGGATCTTGGTGTTGCTTGAAAATCCTCTTAACGAACCTGTTTCAAACTTTCCACCTCATTACTGAACATATCAGTCAACAAACTCATAACAGTCCGTTCTTCACGTACTTTGATATTGGCAGTCACAGACATACCTGATTGCAAAGCAATGGTTCTACCTTTGACATCTAAATTTTGTCTTGCCAAACGCACTTTGATGGGAAAACGATAGTATTGATGTGTTTGATCGGGCGGTAATGCATCTGAACCAACCCAAACTAATTCTCCCTTAATATCGCCAAACTCGCTGTATGGGAAGGAGTCAAGTCTAACATCAACTTTCATCCCTTCTTTCACAAAACCAATATCTTTGTTGGTAATAAAAGCCTCTGCAACAAAGCTATCGTTTGGTACAATTGTGAGTAATTTCTGGGTTGTATTCGCTACAAATCCAGGATTTTTTGCTTGTAAGTCAAAAACCACTCCCGATACTGGTGCATGCAATGCCTGATATTTTATATTGGTTTGAGCTTGCAGAATTTTGCTATTAATCTCTGCCAATTGCTTCTCATTTTCTAGCAAAACTCTTGATAATTGGCTATCAATTTCTGCAATCCGCTTTTTGTTTTCTGCTATCTTTTCTAGAACTGTTTTATTAGAAACAGCAACTGTATTTTGGGTTTCCTGTTGTCCTTGAGCAATTTCATATTGCAGGCGTTGCTGTTCCTGGAAAAGTTCTGCTATTTGTGCTTTGGTATTTTGGACTTTTCTTTCTTGTTGAAGATATTGTAGCTGTGCGATCGCGCCCTCTTCTGCCAAAATCTTCATTCTCGTGTAAATCTGCTGTTCAATAGCCAAATTCCCTTTAGTATCTGCCAATTGAACTTGATTTTGAGCCAATTTTCTCCGGCTTTGCTCAACTTTCAATATCGCTGCAGCCGCACGAGATTCTAATTCCCTTTTAGCAACATCTAAACGTTGTTGGTCTTCCGTTGTCATCCCCGCAACGCCACCCGTATTTTTCAACTCTTGTCGTAGCAGTTCATTTTCTGCCATTAAATTTGCCCGATTTTTCAGTAGAAACGCCGCTTCTTTGGGCACATTTCCTCGCAAAAATTCTATTTCCGCAGCCACTCCAGAACCCATTTCTATCAAGCGACGGTAAATCTGGTTTTCTTGAGTTAACGAAGCTTTAATTTTCCTTAATGAATTCAACTCAGCATTAGAGGTTACAGAATCAAACAGCAGTAGTAAATCCCCTGGATTGACTTTTTGTCCGTTTTTCACATAAACTGCCTTTACTACACCACTGACAGGGGCTTGCATTTCTTTGACAGTCCCTTCTGGCTTTAATTGACCTGTTGCAGGTACGACTTGCTCAATTTTAGCAACGCAAGCCCAACCAATTCCAAAAGCTGCTAATGCCATCAATGTCGCCATAATGGTACGCGACCAAAATGGCGATTGGCGCAAAACGACGGATTGGTCAAATTCTTCAGTAATGTATCTTTTAGCATCCGTTTCAGATGCTTTTGGTGTTTTGCGGTCAGCTGTTGTCACCCGATTTCGAGGGTTAGTTCCATCCTTTAAGTGACCGTCACGGCTATTGCCGTTGAGATGATTTTCATTAAGTTTCATAGTATTTGTTAGTGGTTAGTGGTTAGTGGTTAGTGGTTGATGGTTAGTGGTTGATGGTTAGTGGTTAGTGGTTGATGGTTGGTAGAACAACTAACAACTAACAACTAACAACTAACCAATTAAAGTTTCACGTCTTGCTGATTATAAAGGTAGAAATAATGACCTCGTGCAGCCATTAACTCGTCATGAGTACCCATTTCGATGACTTTAGCGCTATCCATCACAATAATAATGTCTGCATTCCTGACCGTGTTCAATCGGTGTGTAATAAAGAACACTGTACTTCCTAAAAATTCTTCTGCCAGATTGAGACAGACTTGGCGTTCTGTGGGGTAATCTAGCGCACTTGTGGCTTCGTCAAGAACGAGTAATTTTGGTCTTTGTAAAACAGAACGTGCAATGGCAATCCTTTGTCTCTGTCCGCCGGATAGCCCTGCACCTCTCTCACCCACTCGCGTGTTATAGCCGTTGGGTAAGTTCATAATAAAGTCGTGGGCGGCGGCGACTCTTGCTGCTTCAATAACTTCTTCGGTTGTGGCGTCAGGATTGGTTAGGGCAATATTTTCTTGCACCGTACCATCAAATAACAGTGTTTCTTGCGGCACAACACCGACTTGTCTCCGCAGGGAGTACAGCTCCACCTTGGAAATATCGTAACCATCAATTAGGATTCTGCCTGCTTCGGGTTCGTAGAGTCGCAGAAGTAACTTCATCATCGTACTTTTTCCCGAACCGCTTTGTCCCACAATCCCAACAAATTTCCCGGCGGGAATATCGATATTGACGTTGCTTAGTTGCAGGGGACCGCTACTGGCAAACCGGAATGACACATTGTCGTATTTTACAGACCCTACTATCTGGGGTAGGGGAATGTTGTCCCGATCTTGTTCTGCTTCTTGTGGTGTATCGACAATATCGCTTAAGCGTTCGAGTGACAAAGCTGTTTCTTGGAAGTTTTGCCACAGTTGTGCCAAACGCAATATGGGGCTGGTTACGTAACCTGAAATGATTCGGAAGGCAATTAATTCTCCTAACGTTAATTCTCCTTCCAGAACTAAATAAGATCCCACCCACAACACCAGCAAGCTGCTGAGTTTGTTGAGGAAGTTACTTGTAGAACTTGCTAAGGTGGAGGTCACGACGGTTTTAAATCCGGCGGCTACGTATCGCGCATACCGATCTTGCCAGGAAAAACGAGCGCGTAACTCGATATTTTGCGCTTTCACCGTTTGAATTCCTGACATCACCTCCACTAGGTAAGATTGCGTATCGGAATTTCGTTCGGCTTTGGTACGGAGTTGTTTGCTGACTGTAGGTGATGCTATTAATGTAATAATTATAAACACGGGAATTGTTCCCAAGCCAACTATTGTCAATTGCCAGCTATAAAACAGCATCACGACGATATAAACCACTGAGAACAGTGCATCTAACCCCACTGTTAATGCTGTTCCTGTTAGGAATTGTCGAATATTCTCTAACTCGTTGATGCGGGTGGAAAGTTCCCCAACAGGTCGGCGCTCAAAATACCGCAAGGGCAAACGCAGCATATGGTCGATGATTTCTGAGCCTAAACCCATGTCAATGCGGTTGGTTGTATCGACAAACAGGTAAGTCCGCAGTGTCCCAAGTATGGCTTCAAACAAACCGACGACCAGTAGCAAAGCACCTAGAACGTGCAAGGTACTGATGCTATTCTGAGAGATGACTTTATCGATAATTAACTGAATGACCAATGGGTTTGCTAGCGCTGCCAATTGTACGAAAAAGGACGCTAGGAAAACTTCTATGAGGACTCGGCGGTAGCGCGATAGGTAAGGGGTAAACCAACTGATGCCAAACCGTTGTTGGGGTGTTGCTGTGGTGCGCGAGAGTAACAAGACTCTCACTTGTGGCGGGGAACTGCTTTCCTCTGTTTCTAATCGATCTATGAGTTCGGCTGGTTTGAGGCGTACAATTCCTTTGGTGGGGACTCCCAGAACAGCTATGCGATCGCCAATTTCATACAAAATGGCGTAGCTGTCTTCATAACGAATCATTGCTGGTGTGGGAATGCGTGTCGCAGAAGTTGTGGGGACATCCACCAGTTGCGCCCTCAGTCCAATCAGTTCTGAAAGGTACGCACACAGCTGAAATGAAATTGTCCCCCCACGTTTCATTTGATCCGAGAGAACGCGGCGAACCACTTCTTTGCGAAATGGCATTTCCAAATGTTTCGAGACCATTTGGAAACAGGCAATAGCAGAATTTAATTGTCCTTTCCCACCATAAAACGGGTATCTTTTATTACCTTTTGACGATTCCTGTGAGGTTGGTGGTTGTGGTGGGGGTAAATCTTCGTTGGCTGCGTAGGGAATATCTAGCTCGGTATCTACAGATTGGCTGGGGATTGGTTGAGCTTGTATTGTTGGTTCTTCATCTAAGAAGAACAAATCTTCTGCTTGCAAACCAATCAACCGCACGGGGTTGTTTCCTTGAACTTCTAGTTTATTTAACCCATCGCTAGGTTCCAATCGGTTTGTTGGTGTAAAGTCTTTGAGAAGCCCATTGCCACTGACAAACCAAATTTTTTCGCTTTCTAACCGATCGAATGGATTTTTTCCGGGTGGGAGATAATGCACTTTTGCACGACTGTAAGCGTTGAGTGCTAGTTCTTTCAGACTTAATCCACCATGGGCTTGGACTTCTGGTTGAGCACCTATCACATCAAATATCTCAATGAGATGAGCTTTTTGTTGGCGACTTTGGGCAAAAGCTGGGTAATTTGCCAGTAACTTTAGATACTCTGCTCCTTCAATTGTTAAGCAAATTACTTCATGGGATGCGATCGCTGTCTCGCAGGCGATATCGCGAAATAAACTGATTTCCCCTAGAATTGTTCCCGGTTCTAGCAATTTCAAGGTGTTTGGCATTTGCGTGCGAGGGTCGTATGCCAACAACCGTGCTTTCCCTTCGTAAAGAATGGCGACGCGATCGGGTATTTTTTCTTTCCCGACTATTTTTTGACCTATACGATAGCGTAAGGCTTGGACTTTTTGTGCGATCGCGGTTATAACCTCTTGCGGTAATTGGTCAAACCCTTCTATCTTTGTAAGAAATTCTAGAAATGCAGTGTTCTTTATATAAGTCATACTGAATATAAAGTGTCAGTTAAGGTTACGTATTTGATTTTCTTGTTGTAGACTGTGACTTTTTTTTCGTTATATCGCTATCTCCTATTGACAAAAGCCTTTCAATTGAATAAAACCAAAAGACTGTGAAAATAGCTAATCCAACAAGTTTTGTATAAATTAACTTATTATACTGAATTCTTGTTCCATAAACATTGTAGTCAATTACGGTATCCCAAACACAACACTGAGATACTTAATACTTTTTTAACAAAAGAAACTTCTTATAAGTCTGTATTAGTAATAGCGTTCTCAACCCCGAAGCCTTCAAAATTTGTAAAGTTTGCACAAAGAATTTAGTAGGAAAAGCAGGCTTTTTTTTGAGAAATTATCATATGAGTGTTGGTAGGAAAAGTGGTATAATGACACTTTATCCTATTCAAGAAACCCAAAAATAGTAAATCTTTTAACTTTTCTTAATAATTTGCCGAGAAAATTATTAATTATACATTAATAAAAGTTATATATTTCCGTATTTTTACTCTTGTCGGTTGATAGAACGAATAGGTCTTTCTTGAGAAGAACCATAAAGTCTATATCCCTGTTCGCCGTTCCCTATTCCCCTTCCCTTCTTCGATAAGTTTTGTTCATATTTTTTTAATAAATTAAACATCGTATCTTGTTAATGATTTTTAAAAAATCAGTAGAGCTACTGATTGGTTGACAATTAGAGTACAGTTAGACTTGATGTTGCCTAATGTATATCAGTTTGTGCTTTTAAAGTACACACAAGCCTCTCTAATCCCTCCCTTATTTTAATTGGAAGTTAGAGAGGAATTTCTTGGCTAGAGAAATTCTAAATCAATGAAACATGAGACATAGAAACCCGGTTTCTTTGAGAAACAGGGTTTCTGAGGACAAGCAATCTCACATTTAATTCACTGGCTCTACTTGCAATCAATGTAGAGACGCAGTATGTTGCTTTTATGGAGTTCTCAAGAAATTAGGCGGTCTTTAAATTCACCTTAACAACGATATCATTAAAGTCATTATCACCACCACCTGGTAAATCTTCAAAACCAAAGCAGTTACTTCCCAACAAACGAATATGGTCAGCCTTGCTTGGATTAGCCCCTAAGAAGGGCAAGTACACTGCAGGATCGTTATTGGTCTCACTATCTAAAAGCATTTCTGCTGTACCATTGGCGATAATCATTGGTGCAAAGATAGAACCTTTTTGGAAAACGCCTGAGAAAGTCCCAGAACCTTGATTTTCTACTGATAGGTTAATTCCAGAAACACGGGCATTCATTGCGGCTTTGATATAACCTTCATCACCAGGCATCAAGTCTGCCTTACCATCACCATTGATATCAATACCACCTTTTGCATCAGCCATCTGGTAGAAGCACACAAAGTTCTTAAACGCGGCTTCTCTGTGAACGGTAAATTCTGCTTTCACTTCTGTTTTTGCTTCTCGCAAATCAATGACTTCTCCACCTGATGTGCCTTGTAAACCCGTACCCATGGGCATCTCTTCGTTTGATGCTTTAATCTTGACTTTCAGCTTTTGAAAGTCAGCACCGCCGCCCTCAAGTAACTCATCCCAATCTAGAGCGAACTCTCCATTCCCCAAATCTGTTGTCTTTTGCGTTTTAGCATCAGCAAAGAGGACATTTTTAAAGGAAATCTTACCAGACATGACACCATCAAGCGTACCGTCTTTAATCATGAAGAATTTTAGTTTTGCACCAGCTTTAAATTCCAAAAGACGTGTGATGTCAGAACTAAACCCTTTAGGAGCATTAGCAATGGACGAGAAAATCACTTGCGCTCTTGATAATGCAGCTTGGGCGTAACCTTCCGCATCAGGAGCAATACCGTCAATTGTTCCTTTGTCATCGTCAACAACGCACACTCCTAACTCATTCACCAGTTTAGATTTGTGTCCATCAAGCTTAATATGGAGTTTGAGTTTGCCACCTTCCGAAGCATCACCTAAAAGGAAAAGATTATTAGATGCTATCTTTAAACTGAGTTTGACATTTATAGAACCACCAGTACTGCCAGAATCTGTACCATCCATGGCATCTTTAACCGTAATTCCCGCCGTGTCAGTCATACTACTGAAAGCAGTTGCATTAGTACTGCTTGTGATGTCAATGTTGCCACCATTAGTACCACTGGTTTGATCCCAAGCACGGAAGGTTACGAGGTCACTAATTTTTCCAGTAGTCTCAGCGTTGGCTTGGAAGTAGAGACGGGTATTGGTATTTGCAGCTAACAGTAGGGCGTTGGAATCCGATACAGAACTCAACGATGTCCACTTAGTGCCATTGTCAATGCTGTAGAACCAGCTGCCTTTGGTTGTATCAACTTTAGTAATCGCAATACCTGTCAGTGCATCGGTGTCTACATCTTTAACATTGCCTCCCAATTTAACTAAGGAAGAAATTAAAGTACCAACTGCGCCTGTTGGTGCGCCAACACCTTTGATAACAGCACTGAGAGTCACGTCAGTGTCACTTAGAACAGGTGCATCGTTAACGGGTTTGATATCAACTGTTGCCTTATATGCTACAGCGCTATATTCTAAACCATCACTGACTTTAAACTTGAAGCTTGCGTAGTTAGTACCACTCGCTTCTGCAATGGACTTAAATTTCAACTTGGAGATATCAGCTAATGCGATCTTTTGGTCAATTTTAATAGCTTCTCCATCATCTTGGATACCATCGTCATCAGCATCTTTGAAAAACTGACCGACTAGGGGCAGTTCAGTAATTTGTACCTCTTTTAAACTACTACCGCCATCACCATCATCATTATTATCACCCTCACCACCGTCATCATCGTTATCGTCATCATCACTCTCACCACCGTCATCATCGTTATCGTCATCATCACTCTCACCACCGTCATCGTCATCATCGTCATCATCGCTATCGCTATCAGTGAAGCCAAAGTCATCCATAGCAAAGGCATAGACGGTGTCTTCATCAACGCTAATCGTTGTGTCAGTAGCAGTAGGAGGAGTATTGTTCAGCACAATTTCCAAACCTGTAGAACCTCCAGCAATGTAAGCTTGGTTGTTTACTACAAACACACCTTTTGCCATACCAGTGGTTTGGTAAGTCCCGACAGATTTAGGAGTCACAGGATCGGTAACATCAAGGACTTGCACGCCCATATTACCATCGGCAATGTAAGCTAAATTTCCGACAATACTGACGCCAAAGACATTATAAGAAGTATCAAAACTGCCTTTCAAAGTTGGCTTAGTCGCATCGCTGACATCAATAATTTGCATTCCCGAATAGCCACCAGCAATGTAAGCGTAGTTGCCTTCTACCTTGACTTCAAAAGCTGTACTTGAGGTATTGTAACTTCCTTTAAGAACGGGGCTATCAGGGTTGGTAATATCAACAATCTGCAAAGTTGATATTAAGCTTGACTCAGAAAGAACGTAAGCATAATTCCCTTTTACAGTTACGTTTCTAATAGAGCCAGTGGCGTGCTTGTATTTACCTTTTACAGTGAGCTTGGTTGGATCGCTGATATCAAAAATTTGCAGACCGGAGATACCTCCAGCAACATAAACATAGTTGTCTTTAATGGCTATATCTTCTGCGGTGTTACAAGAAGTCGAGTCGTTAAGCTTGGTAACGGGGTTTGTAGGATCGGTAAGATCGACGACTTGCAAACCTGAAGTATAGCTAGCAACGAAGGCATATTTTTCTTTAATAGCTACGCCTTTGACTTCGCTATCATCTGAGAATTTATATTTCCCTTTAAAGGTCGGTTTCTTAGGATCGGCAACGTCAAGAATTTGTAAACCTAATTCACTATCAACAGTATAGGCGTAACTCCCTTCTACTGTAACTTTAGCGGTCATGCTAGTAGTAGTGCTGCTGTAACTACCTAAAGAAAAGAAAGCCAGTACAGCAGGATATGCAGCCATCGCTTCTGCTGTAAATGCTAGTGGCGAATTAACAAGACTACCTACATTGACTTTCAAATTCCAATTGCCACCTAAAGCAGCATTTCCGGTAGGACGCGCAGTTGCTGCAATGCTTGCTCTAGTTAATTGATGAAGTTTGGTAATAAATTCTTCTCCAACATCACCTGCTGCAACATTACAACCATAAAGAAGAAGACTTGGGCAATGGGATGATGGGGAGAACCAATTCTGTAGTTGCTTAGAATAATTTTTTAAAGTATGAAGGTTAAGTTCGCTATTTCCCAAGTAAAGGGTTCCAGGAGATCCGTGGGAGACAATGTGAACGCTTTCGATGAGAGTATTTTGGGATAATACTTGGGAAATTTGCTCGACTCCGTCGCGATTTGGGTCAAGAATAATAGCTGTAATGTCTGGTACAAGTCCTTTTAATAAAATCTCGTAGTTATCTACAGCGCTGTCAATGAAGAGAAGATTTTTCATGTTTATCTATCCTGGAAACCACAATACAAGGTTATATATTTAAGTTGCCCAATAAATTTTTAAAACTATCAGTCAAACAGGTTTTTTTCTAAAATAAAATCGTAAACTTTTACAACGTCAAATAAAGGAAATGCCCTCATATCATTGAACTTTTGTCCAATTTTAATGAGAGCGATCGCATCTATATATATTCTCTTTTAAAAGCTAATTTGCGAAGGAAAATCAATTCTTTTATGTTACATAATTGCTCCTACTAAATCAAAAGAGATAAGTAAGAACAAGGGTTATAAAATAACTAGCTAGCAATTGCCGTAAAACTTACTTTGCTCTTGCCTAATTCACTCAGACGCCAATTCCTCGGGCAAGTTCCCTACTTGTATAAAATCATTCAATTTTTTCAAATCCCGTAGGTTCGGAATTGTTCGTTCTCATTCGTTCTCGCTCCGGTGGCTCTACCACCGGAGCGAGAGAAAAATTTCATCACCAATCATGAAAATCCCTCTTTCCTACTCCCCACTCCCTACTCCCCACTCCCTATTCCCTTCTTTCACATCAGTGGCGGGCGAGGACTCCCGCACCACAAGAAAAAAAGTTGAGCGCAAACAATAAGAAAGCGCTCAGTTATGAGAAACCCATACCTGAGCGCTTAATTATTCTTTAGAACTGTATTCATACGACATTTTGCCCAGAGATATTTACAGCCTGTAAGGCGAGTTAGGGCGCTGTCTGACTTGATAATCCGTTAATGCTCCTTGAAAAACTACAGTTCTGCCACCTCTTCTAAAGGTAGGGATCTGTCCTTTTTGCACAGCCACATACAAAGCGCTCTGACTCATGCCTAAACGTCTTGCTGCCTCTGCCAGTGAAACACCGTGCCTTTGCATATTCTGTTGCCTTCCTTGCAATCTTAATTAGATTGCTATCTAATTAGAGTATAGCAAATGATGAAGAAAAGTTAAAAAAATTTAATATTTACTTAAAAAATGATAAAAATCTTCTAAATTCTAAAGAAAATATTAAATTTAATCAAATATAACTGATTCGATGAGAATCTAAAGACAAGCTTAAATTTCTCAATTCAAACGGGGTCAGCTAATATAAAGACCCTGAATATAAAACAAATTGGCACCTCCACGGCTTTTAGCTGTGGAGGTGTTAATAAATAGGTAAGCGAGATTCTGTTCCCGACTCTTTACAAAAGAGGAATTTGAATCATAAATTCAGCACCCTCTGCCAGTGTAGAATCACAAGTCAGACAACCACCATGTTTTTCTTCTACTATCTGGCGTGAGATAGATAAACCCAAGCCAGTTCCCTTACTAACAGCTTTTGTAGTAAATAAATGCTCAAAGACTCGCTCTTTGACTTCATCTGACATCCCTATACCGTTATCGTGAATACGAACGATCGCGGCATTCTCACCTTCTAAAACCTCAGTTTTAATTCTAATCTGACAAGGATGAGTTTCCATTTCAGCATAAGAACGATGCACGCTAGCCTCATTCAGTGCATCTATTGCATTGGTAATAATATTCATAAATACTTGATAGAGCGATCCAGGGTAACACTGAACTAGGGGTAAATCACCATATTCTCTAATCACCTCAATCGCCGGACGTTTTTCATTCCCCTTCAAGCGGTGTCTTAAAATCATGAGCGTACTTTCTATGCCTTCATGAATATTGACGCCTAGCTTGTTAGTATGATCGCCACGAGAAAAATTACATAGGCTAGCACTGAGGAGACGGAGGCGTTCGGAACCTACCTTCATGGAGGCTAACATTTTCGGCAATTCCTCCAACAGATATTCTACATCAATCTCTTCAGAGTGCTCCTTAATTTCTGGTATTAAATTAGAAAAATTTTGCTGATAAAGTTGCAAGTGATGAGTAATATTTTGAATAGCAGCTTCAGCTTCATGAAGATTACCGCTAATAAAGCAGACTGGATTGTTGATTTCATGAGCAATCCCAGCAAGCATTTTACCAATAGCAGACATTTTTTCGTTTTGAATGATTTGAATTTCAGCTTGCTGAAGCATCGACTGAACTTCTTTAAGGCTCTGGACAAAATCTAAAGTTCGAGTAATGGTAATTTCTAAATCCTGAAAATCTATCGGCTTATTGATAAAGTCGAAAGCACCTTGATTCATTGCCTGCCTAATGGTTTTCATATCTCCATAAGCTGAGACAACAACCGTTCTAAAATTATAACTAGATTCCCGCAATTTATTCAGCAAAGTCAGCCCATCCATTTCTGGCATATTAATATCAGTCAGAACGAGATCTATGTCTGAATGGGTTTGTATTTGTTCTAATGCCTCTTTGCCATTATTAGCAAAAATAAATTCATACTCTTGCTGAGACACTTTTTTTCTGAAGTATTGACTGATAAGACGCTTTATTAGTAACTCATCATCAACAACTAAAATTTTTGCACTCATATTTTTCTTAATTTCCTTCTCTTCTTCTTAAATATGGTCACTGGTCACTGGTCACTGGTCACTGATTGGCAAGTCAATCATAAATCTTGTAAATTCTCCTAATTCAGTTTGTACTCTAATGTTGCCTTGATGTTGACCAACCACAATGTCATGAACAAGCGATAAGCCAAGCCCTGTTCCTTCTCCTGCAGGTTTTGTAGTAAAGAAAGGATTGAAAATTTTATCAATGTTATCTGCTGCTATACCTTGACCATTATCTTCAATTGTTATTAAGAGTGAATTCTCAAATTTTTGAGTCATTACACTCACTTTTGGCACAAATATTCCACCCAATGTCTTTTGCTTCTGATAAGCAGAATAGCAAGCATTGTCAATAATATTAATCAAAGAACGACTAAGATCTTGAGAAACAATTGCCACTTTTGGTAAAGTGCGATCGCAATCAAGTTCAATGTCAATATTAAACTCTTGATACTTACTTTGCAAACTATGATATACTAGTTGAATTGATTCAGCTATTAAAGCATTAATGTCAGTTATTTGTCGTTGACTTTTGCTATCAGAGCGAGCTAAAAGTAACATATTTTGAATGATACTATCAGCCCTTTTCCCTTGATTTTGAATATCTTCGACATTAGTTATGAGGTCAGTCACAATACTTTTGATATAGTCAACTGTGCCGTTTTCTAATTTCTGACACTGGTTCTCAATTTCTTCTAGCAATTCTTGAGCTAAATCAACAGACAAAGCAGCAAAATTATTGACAAAATTTAAAGGATTTCTAATTTCATGAGCAACACCAGCAGTGAGTTGCCCAAGTGAGGCAAGTTTTTCTTGAGCAACAATTTGCTTTTGAGCGGCTTTTAATTCCTTTGTTCTTTCTTCAACCTTAAGTTCCAGAGTGCGAGAGTAATCTTCTAGTTGCTCGTAAAGTAAGGAATTTTCTAGGGAAATTGCAGCTTGGGAACATAACAGACTTATTGTTTCTAAGCGATCGCTTGTAAACGCCCCCGTACATTGGTTGTTCTCTAAATAAATCATACCTATCAGTTTTCCTTTATTTAAAATAGGAGCGCACAACAAACTTTTTGGCTCTCGATGAATTATATAGACATCACGAGCAAAAGCCGTCTCACTTGCAGCATCATGAATCACCAAAGTTTCTAAAGTGCGAGACACATAATTAATAATGCTGACAGGAAGTTCGGGAGAATTTTGAATTGGCTCCGAGCGCAAATGACAATCTTCACCACTGAAACATTGGATAGCAATTTCCAAATTTTGAACCTTTGGCAAAATGAGAAAACCTTGCTCGGCTCCTGCATTTTCTATGATGACTTGCATTAACTTAGAAAGCAATTTCTCAAGCTGAATTTCGCTAGAGAGGGTTTGGGAAGCTTTGATGACAGATGCTAAATCTAATGCTTCTGAAATAGTTGTGCTGCTAGAACTAAAAGTTTGGGTAATGTTGTGAATGTGTGAAAGTGGTTGACTCACACCGGGTAATGTCTTGTAAGTGTCAAGGTAAATTTTTTCCCGTTGCTGGATGAGGGCGAGTAATTGCGGATAGCGTTTTTCTAAATCCTCAACTTTTGCCTTTGCACCCCAACGTGCGTAGCCATAGTAAGCATCCGTTAAATACGCTTGAGCAATTTTTTCTTTACCCCATTCCAAGTAAAATTTAGCAGCAAGTTCATTCCCAAGGGCTTCTTCATGGATGTACTCGTGTTCTTTGGCTTTGGCAATGGCGCGATCGTAATAATCTATGGCTTCAAGCATTTGACCCCTGACACGAGCTTTTTCAGCTTGAACAAGAAGATACTTGTGTAAAATATTCTCTGGACAATTGTCAGCCCAAAATAACAGGCGTTCTTCAAGTCTTGTGAGTTGCTCCCAATTTTTTTGGCGCTCGCTATGACTTGCTGATGAATGAAGCGCCAAATACATCAGAGCAACATAAAAAAACGTTGAAGGTACTTTACTATGACTGGGAACAAAATTTTCGACAATACTTAATTTGTCAATTAAATGCAACCAAGTATCTCTCTCATCAAAAATATAAGCGTTACGAATCTTGATATAATAGAACCAAGCTAAGTAATAGGGTAAATCTTTATATTTACTCAAATACTTCGCTTCACTAAAATCTTGATTATCAAAAGTAGATTGAGAATAGGTTAACCCTTGCAAATTGTAAATAGGCTGTATCACCCCCGCATACAAAAGTTCTATGATATCTTGATTTTTGACTTGGTAAAGAAAATTCAAATATGTTTGACAAAGCTGATAAAGTTCCGACAAATTTTGACCGCGAGTGAGTCTGTCAGAACAACTTTGAATAATCATGTAGCCAATAGTTACCCAATCACCCGACTCAAGACCAAATTTGTAAGCATTTTCGTAGTAGGTTTCAGATAGCTTTATCGATCTGTTCCAATTGTGGACATCAGCAGCAAACAAGAAATTGGTTTGACACTTAATATAACTGTTGTCAAATTGCTCGCAGAGTTTAACAGCCATTTCTCCAAAGCTATATCCCGTTTTGTAGTCATCAAGTACACCAGCAACTAAGCCATATCCAACATAACCAAACGGAGATGAATCGCTATTTCCATACTGCAATGACAGCGTGGTCATCTTAACTAAGGTAAAATTGCCCAAGGTTTGGTTCCCAATCAGATAAGCCGAATAGAACATAACCTGTAACAGTCTGAGCATTGCTATGATGTTAGGATTGCTCATTTTAGGAGCATCAAGCAGTTCATCGATTTTATGCTCTTTCAGGTAGGTATTAACTGCATTAAGTTCTGCATTCAAAGCAGCTTGTAAAGCCTCTGGTTCTAAAGATATGCTCAAACCCAGTAAATCCAAACTTGCTTTCTGGATTGCGATCGCCTCAGCATACTTACCCTGAAGTTGATACTGAGTCATTTGTATATAATAGATTCCTACTTTATCGAGAACTGTTACTGTACGCTTTAAAGCTTCTGCATAAAGTAACTCAGCTTCTTCAAAATTTCCTGAAAGGTACTCTGTTTCCGAACATTCTTTATAGAGTTCGTAAGTTAAAGTATAGTCATCTTCCCAAGATGTTGCTGAAAGTAATTCAAGACCAATTGTGAAATAGTTTTTAGCAGCTTGGTAAGCTGTAGATAACTTGGCTTTCTGTCCAGCCTGTAAATTTAATTGGGCAAGATTTTGCTTTTCCCGTTCCGTTGAAATTAAATTGCGACTCAAGTTAAAGTGGTTCACAATTTCAAATATTTTCTCTTCCCGTTCCGCTAATGGAGTATTTTTTAACAGCAATTGTCCAATTTTGAGGTGAGTCGCCTGTTTGCTATCCTCAGGAATGAGAGAGTAAGCTGCTTGTTGTACTCGGTCATGGAGAAAGTTATAGTGAATTGCTAATTGCTCGTTGCTAATAGCTAATTGTTCGTACTTGTTAGTTGTTAAGAGTCGATCGTAAGCAGGTTCATTGTGGAAAAATTTGTAAATTTCATTTTTGGGGATGATAAACCCTTCTTGCAGCGCCTTCCACAAATCCATCGCTGTCTCTACTAACGGCTTTTCATACACGATAGTCAAAGTTTCTAAATCAAATTGGTTTCCAATACAAGCCGCTAATTTCAAAACGGATTGAGTTGCAACAGGTAACTTTTGCAATTGTAAAGCCATGAACTCGACAACATCATCAGTGAGCGCTATTGCTTTGACTCGAGCTATATCGCACTGCCAATAACCTTCATCAAAATTAAAATTAATATATCCATCTTCATGGAGCGCTCTGAGAAATTGATTGGCAAAGAAAGGATTGCCTTTGGTTTTTTGATAAACGAGTTGAGTTAAAGGTTCCGCCCGTTGTGAGGAACAATTGAGGGTATCAGCAACGAGATGGTTTAAATCCGATGGATTGAGAGGAGTTAGGGTAATTGTATTCACCATTGCACCAGAAGAGCAGATTTCTTCTAATGTCACTGTTACTGGATGTGCTGCGGAAACTTCATTATCTCGATAAGCACCAATGAGCAACAAATAACGTGTCTCTGTTTCGCTCATTAACAATTGTATTAAGTTTAAAGATGCAGAATCAGCCCATTGCAAATCGTCCAGAAAAATCACCAAGGGATGCTCTTTGGTGGTAAAGACTTGGATGAACTTTTGAAACAGCAAATTAAATCGGTTTTGAGCTGCGTTTCCTGAAAGTTCGGAGACGGATGGTTGTTTGCCAATAATATGTTCTAACTCGGGGATAACTTCAATAATGACTTGAGAGTTCTCTCCTAAAGCTTTGAGAATTTTTGTTTTCCATTTCTCAAGTTGGGGATCGCTTTCAGATAACAGTTGTCCCATCAAATCGCGAAAGGCTTGCACAAAGGCTAAGAAAGGTATATTTCGCAAGAATTGATCGAATTTTCCTCTGATAAAGTAACCCCGTTCTCGAACAATAGGTTTGTGAACTTCGTTGATAACAGCAGTTTTTCCAATTCCAGAAAATCCAGCAACTAACATCATTTCTGCTGGCGAACGGTTCGCGGGTTTAACTGATGAATTATTATCTTGGGAGACATCATTATCTGTTAAGCCTGTTGCAACTCGCTCAAAGGCTTGTAGTAATGTTGTGACCTCCTTTTGACGACCGTAAAGCCGTTCGGGAATTTGAAAGCGATCGCAAATGTCTCGTTGTCCCAGTTCAAAAGTTGAAATAACCTCTGAAGTTTCCCACTGCTGCAAGCAATTTTCCAAATCATACTTCAGACCGAGAGCACTCTGATAGCGATCTTCCGCATTTTTTGCCATCAGTTTACTGATAATTTCAGATAATTGTTGCGGAATGTTAAGATTGAGGCTGTGTGCTTTTGGCGGAAGTTTGGCAAGATGCGAGTGAACCAACTCCATGGGATCGTCTGATTGGAAGGGGAGTTGTCCTGTGAGCAGTTCAAAGAAGGTGACACCTAAAGAATAGAAGTCAGTGCGGTAGTCAATTCCTCGGTTCATCCGCCCTGTTTGTTCTGGAGAGAGGTATGCTAAAGTTCCTTCCAAGACCTCAGCGCTTGTCAGAGTTTGTGTTTCTCTTGGAAGTAAAGAAGCTATGCTGAAGTCAATCAGTTTCACCTCATCGGTTACGGGGTCGATGAGAATATTGGCTGGTTTAATATCTTTATGAATAACCCGGTTGCGATACAGCTTATCTAAGATAGAAGCAATTTGAATGGCAATATAGAAAAATTGCTGGAGAGATAATGTACGTAACTGTTCTTGATTAGTTAGGTAGTCACTAAGAGATATTCCCCCAAATTCCATCACCAGAGCATAGCCGTTGAGATAGTTTTCCAATCTGTAAGTTTGGATAATCCCAGGAAGATTGAGGTTTTTGGCAATGGTGTACTGGTTGCGGAATTTGACCAGTTCGTTGAAGCGGGGGTATTCCTGACGCTGCAGTTTGATAACGACTGATTTTTGGTCAAATTCTCTAGTTCCTCGGTATACCAAGGTTCTCGCACTTGAGTAGAGCATCTCATGAATTTGATACCCAGCTAGTTCTACCATTGTCATTGCCACCCACAGTATTTCTGGTTACATGGTTATGATTCCCGGAAATAGGTTAAGATTAACACTTAGAAAAAAACTGTTTTCCCTCATCCCCAGCTCTTCTCCCAGGGTGAGAAGGTAGCTTTCTCTCAAGGATTTCCAAGAAATAAATTATCTATCTTGTGGGATGTCTGTCCCAGACGTCCTGTATGAGTGGCAGGCGGGACGCCCGCACCACAAGAACTAGGCTGTGAGCTAAGATAAATCAGTGACATTCCTGCATAGGTTAACCTCAGTTTTACCTATTTAAACTGAATATTTTTTGCAACAAAACCCTATGTTTGACTCAACAGTGTTAAAAGGTAAGGAATTGGGTGTATTTAATTGGCACAAGTGGTTAGCAATACCTATTTCCATCATCCTCGTCATTCTTATATCTGTAGGATTGATAGGAATCACCTCTGCTCAAGAGCAGATCATTAATCACCCTCTTGCACCGTTAACAGAGTTAGAAATTAAAACAGCGGTTGCGGTCATCAGAAAAGAGAAAACTTTGACTGAAAGGGCAGCTTTTCCAATTCTAACTTTGCAAGAACCAGATAAAAACGAAGTTTTGAACTTTACACCCAATCGTCCCTTCCAGCGACAAGCTTTTATCGTTATCTACGAGCAAAAGCAAAACAAAACTTACGAAGCAGTTGTTGACTTAAAAACCAAAACCTTAAGTTCTTGGAAAGAAATACCTGATGTCCAACCAGCAATGTTTTTTTCAGAATATGAGTTGGCAGCAAAGATAGTAAAATCAGACTTGCGCTGGCAACAAGCTATGCGAAAGCGCTCGATCGCAAATTTTCAGCAAGTGATAGTTAGCTGCTGGGCACCTGGAATCCTCTCTCAAGAGGAACACAAGACAGGTCATCGTTTGTGTCGGGGTTTGTCTTACTATAAAGGCAACAACTGGAATTATTTGGGTAGTCCCATTGAAGGTGTATTAGCAACTGTAGATTTGAATACCCGTAAAGTTACCAGTTTTATTGACAGTGGCGTAGTTCCTTTCTCCAAGGAAAACTGGAATTACGATCCTAAAACCTTGGGAAAATTACGGCCATCTCCAAAAACATTGAAAATTCAACAGCCTGATGGTGTCGATTTCAGTATTAACGGCAATGAAGTGAGTTGGCAAGGTTGGAAATTTCGCTATCAGATACATCCCCGTGATGGCTTGGTGTTGTATCTTGTCAGTTACAACGATGGGGAAAATATTCGACCAGTGCTGTACAGGGCTAGTCTATCGGAGATGGTAGTACCTTACGGAAATCCTGACCCTACTTGGTCGTTTAGAAATGCCTTTGATGTTGGCGAATATAACTTTGGCACGCTAGCAACCACAATGGAGTTAGGCAAAGAAATTCCAGAAAACGGTATACTACTTGATGCTGTCTTGGCTGACGACAAAGGAAAACCATTAGTGATGCCAGGGGTTATTGGTATTTACGAGCGAGATAAAGGTATGCTCTGGAAACACTATGAGTATAATACCAAGCGTAATGATGTTCGTCGCTGGCGAGAGCTAGTGGTGACAACGACAACTGCGATCGAAAACTATGATTATGGTATCAGTTGGATTTTTCACCAAGATGGCACTCTGGAGGTGGAGACCGATCTAACAGGTATTATACTGGCACAGGCAACAGCTTCCCAGAAGCAATCTGAAAATGAACCTTATGGTAAGTTGGTCGCAAAAAACATCCTGGGGGTAAATCATCAACACATCTTCAACTTTCGTTTGGATATGGATGTTGATAGTCAAGCAAATCAAGTTATGGAGATGAATGTCAAAGCCTTACCCTCGCTTTTGAATAATCCTTTAGGAAATGCCTTTATGGTGGAAGAAAGCCCACTGACAACAGAAACGACTGCTGTGCGCGATCTGGACATGAAACACAGTCGTGAATGGATGATTGTCAGTAGCGATCGCAAGAATACTTTGGGAGCTGCAACTGGATATATGTTAATGCCGGGAGGAAACACCGTATTGTTCCCTGTTGAGTCAGCAGCAATTCGCAAAACAGCTGCCTTTGCAACTCACCATGTTTGGGTAACTAAATATCAGCCTGGTGAACTTTATGCTGCTGGGGATTATCCCAATCAAACTCAAACCGCAAAGGGTTTACCAGAATATATTTCAAATGATGAGTCTTTAATGGGTGAAGATATCGTGCTGTGGTATACGATGGGTGTGACTCATATCCCCAGACCAGAGGATTGGCCTGTAATGTCAACACATCGTGTTGGATTTAAGCTAGTTCCGAGGGGATTTTTTCACCGCAACCCAGCGATTAATTTACCTGAGGTGAAGGCTGTAAAAACAAGAACCTAACTTACAGCAGTTTTCAAGTAAATAAACCACACTTTGTTCTTGTGGTACGGGCGTCCCCGCCCGTACATTTCTCAGAGGGCGGGCGAGGATGCACTTCTCAGAGGGCGGGCGAGGACGCACTTCTCAGAGGGCGGGCGAGGACGCACTTCTCAGAGGGCGGGCGAGGATGCACTTCTCAGAGGGCGGGCGAGGATGCACTTCTCAGAGGGCGGGCGAGGACGCCCACCCCACTCCATGAGATCTATTAATCTGAAATTAAAGTGTACTCGATCGAGGACTGGGCATAGTTTATGACTATTCCTAGTATAAATTCTAGATTTGTTGCAATCTCGATCGGGCAAAGGAAAAGACTTATGTTTAATTACGCACATCCTGAAGTACTTGTTGAGACTCAATGGCTGGCTGAGCAATTGGACAAGCCCAACGTCTGCTTGATTGAAGGGGGTATCAATCCAGAAACCTACAATAACGGACACATTCCCAGTGCAATATTTTGGAACGTTTTCACCGAACTCATGCTTCCTGACGATCGCGCTAATTTCGACCCAGCTTTTATAGAAAAATTACTTGGGCGTTCCGGTATAACTAACAATAGTACTGTCATTGTCTATGGAGAACACCCTGCGATTGGAGCAGCGCTCTTCTGGTTATTGAAAGTATTGGGTCATCAAGATGTGCGCGTCCTGAACGGCGATCGCCAGAAATGGATAGCAGAAGGAGGTTTACTAACGACAGAGCTGCCAAGAGTGGCACCTACTCAATACTCCGTGCAAACCGTTGATGCAGATTTGCGGGTGATGTATGAGAATGTACGACAAGCCATGGAACGGAAAGATTGCGTGTTAATTGATGTGCGAACCTCTCAAGAATATAGTGGGGAATGGTTTAATATTAAACCTCCCGTGGGAGACGAACGTACAGGACACATTCCTGGTGCGATACATATCCCCTATGAACTTACCTTAAAGGAAGATGGAACTTTCAAATCAGTCCAGGAATTGCAGGCGTTGTATAATAGTAAAGGCATAACTGCTGACAAGGAAGCGATCGCATATTGTGCTGTTGGAGGGCGATCGGCACACACTTGCTTTGTCTTAAAGTACTTATTGGGCTATCCGCGTGTGCGGAACTACTATGGTTCGTGGAATGAATGGAGCCGATTTCAAAAATGCACCGATTGAGAAAAATAGCGATCGTTTGAGTTCAACGACAAGCTGAATGCTCTTAGAGATTTATTTGTGCGATCGCAAAATTGTAAAAAAATAAATTTTTGCTGATAAATTATGTTAGACTGTCTTTCGGGAAAAACAAGGCTTATGGTGAACCTCAGGGGTGAAGTGCTTTCACCTCCTTTAGTTGATAACAGGGAAAAAAGTCGTTTACCGCAGCCAATGTTTGCAGTGAGATATTGACTCACTTTTCACCAGCCTCTACAGGTTTGCTTCTACCAAACGTTGCAGCAGAATTGTTAAGCTTTTCCACATCTAATTAGCATAACGTGGAAGGGTAAGATGCCCGTCTTACGAAAATTCGTCATGCAAATTGAATGTGTATAGCTGATTCCTGCTGAATCCAAACGAACAAACTAAGAGGAAGGATTCATGGCATCAAATAACTTGACATTTGAACAGCAGGTCATTGAACTTACGAATCTAGAACGCACTAAGAAAGGGCTTCAACCTCTGAAAGCAAATGCCGAGCTAAATTATGTTGCAGACAAATATGCTCAAGATATGTTCAACGGTAATTTCTTTAGCCACACAGCACCAGATGGCTCAAAACCGTGGGACCGACTAAAGACAATAGGCTATGAAGCTCGAACAGTAGGTGAGAACATCGCGAAAGGTCAACGTACACCACAACAGGTTCTTCAAGGTTGGATGAACAGCAGTGGACACAGAGCAAATATCCTTAACCCTAACTTTACCGAAATTGGTACTGGTTTTGATAACAATCTCTGGGTTCAAAATTTTGGGAGTGGCGATCGCAACCCCATTAGCAGAATACCAAGCTCTTCACAGATTGCATCTAACTCACCCTCGAAATCTGTCGTTCCTACAACCCAGTCTGTTATGGGTTACATAGCATCAGATGACTTTGTCTATGAACCAAACCAAGAAAGTAGTAGTGACATGGACTCCCAAAAAAGTGATTGGCTGCTTAATGGTGGTCTGGATAGCCTCCCATCAGAGGGCGATGGAAGACTTAATGACTCGATCGTCAGTCAGGTTGAAAATGTTGGTTTGATTGAACAGTTTGTACTTGACAATAGACAAATTATAGGTTCCAACAGACCTTTTGAAACACCACCAGGGTTTGCGGCTAATGACTTCTTAATAGGAAATCAAAATACAGAAAATTGGTTTCCACAAATAGAACAAGTTAACTTAGTTTGACGTAATAGACAGGCTTGTGGCAAGGAGAGTTTGCGGAGATTCCTCGCCTGTGATTGCGCTGGTATGATGCTGAAGGCAACTGGATACCAACGGATACAGAACAAGAACAGGCATTGGGGATTGGGATGTCCAAGAAATAAATTATCTATCTTGTGGGACGGGCGTCCTCGCCCGTTCTCTATCTGGTGTGGGCTAGAAGCCCACACCACAAGAGAAAGAGCAAGCAGCAATATCAAATTGTTATCAATTCCAATACGTGATTCCCGTGCAATTGAGTAATCCCGTCTTGGGTGATGGTCACTGTATTAGTAAAGGGGAAAGGAATACCTGAATTTGGTACCACACCTAATGTAATACTCAAAGAGTCTAGAACAGAGGACAATCCTAAATCGGAGAACGTCTGCTCAGTAACATTTCTATTAATGACTTCATAGAACTCATTCGGATTTTGAGAATTCGTCAGGCTATCTTTGACAAACTCAGCCACTGGTAAGATATTGCGGAACTGAGTATTGTCTACTCCCGCTTTGTAGTCTAAGCTAACACTGACGTTGGCGACACTTGACTGTGCTGGAATCACAACATCTTTTAATTCAAAAGAAACTAATGCATCAGTTTTGCCATCAGGAGTGAGTGCGATGGTGTTGCTAAATGCGAAAGGAATGCCAGCATTTGGTGCTACATCCAGTTTGATCGATGCAGAGTCCAAAACCGATGTGAAATCAAAACTGCTATTATTCAGCAGTGACGTGGTGACATTTCTGTTGATGATTTCATAGTAATCATTCGGATTGCGAGAATTCGTCAGGCTATCTTTGACAAACTCAGCCACTGGTAAGATATTGCGGAACTGAGAATTGTCTATTCCCGCTTTGTAGTCTAGATTCACACTGACGTTGGCGACACCTGACTGTGCTGGAATCACAACATCTTTTAATTCAAAGGAAACTAATGCATCAGTTTTGCCATCAGGAGTGAGTGCGATAGTGTTGCTAAATGCGAAAGGAATCCCAGCATTTGGTGCTACATCCAATTTTATTGATGCAGAGTCCAAAACCGATGTGAAATCAAAACTGCTATTATTCAGCAGTGACGTGGTGACATTTGTGTTGATGATTTCATAGAACTCATTCGGATTGCGAGAATTCGTCAGGCTATCTTTGACAAACTCAGCCACTGGTAAGATATTGCGGAACTGAGTATTGTCTACTCCCGCTTTGTAGTCTAGATTCACACTGACGTTGGCGACACCTGACTGTGCTGGAATCACAACATCTTTTAATTCAAAAGAAACTAATGCATCAGTTTTGCCATCAGGAGTGAGTGCGATGGTGTTGCTAAATGCGAAAGGAATGCCAGCATTTGGTGCTACATCCAATTTTATTGATGCAGAGTCCAAAACCGATGTGAAATCAAAACTGCTATTATTCAGCAGTGACGTGGTGACATTTCTGTTGATGATTTCATAGTAATCATTCGGATTGCGAGAATTCGTCAGGCTATCTTTGACAAACTCAGCCACTGGTAAGATATTGCGGAACTGAGAATTGTCTATTCCCGCTTTGTAGTCTAGATTCACACTGACGTTGGCGACACCTGACTGTGCTGGAATCACAACATCTTTTAATTCAAAGGAAACTAATGCATCAGTTTTGCCATCAGGAGTGAGTGCGATAGTGTTGCTAAATGCGAAAGGAATCCCAGCATTTGGTGCTACATCCAATTTTATTGATGCAGAGTCCAAAACCGATGTGAAATCAAAACTGCTATTATTCAGCAGTGACGTGGTGACATTTGTGTTGATGATTTCATAGTAATCATTCGGATTGCGAGAATTCGTCAGGCTATCTTTGACAAACTCAGCCACTGGTAAGATATTGCGGAACTGAGAATTGTCTATTCCCGCTTTGTAGTCTAGATTCACACTGACGTTGGCGACACCTGACTGTGCTGGAATCACAACATCTTTTAATTCAAAAGAAACTAATGCATCAGTTTTGCCATCAGGAGTGAGTGCGATGGTGTTGCTAAATGCGAAAGGAATGCCAGCATTTGGTGCTACATCCAATTTTATTGATGCAGAGTCCAAAACCGATGTGAAATCAAAACTGCTATTATTCAGCAGTGACGTGGTGACATTTGTGTTGATGATTTCATAGTAATCATTCGGATTGCGAGAATTCGTCAGGCTATCTTTGACAAACTCAGCCACTGGTAAGATATTGCGGAACTGAGAATTGTCTATTCCCGCTTTGTAGTCTAGATTCACACTGACGTTGGCGACACCTGACTGTGCTGGAATCACAACATCTTTTAATTCAAAGGAAACTAATGCATCAGTTTTGCCATCAGGAGTGAGTGCGATAGTGTTGCTAAATGCGAAAGGAATCCCAGCATTTGGTGCTACATCCAATTTTATTGATGCAGAGTCCAAAACCGATGTGAAATCAAAACTGCTATTATTCAGCAGTGACGTGGTGACATTTCTGTTGATGATTTCATAGTAATCATTCGGATTGCGAGAATTCGTCAAGCTATCTTTGACAAACTCAGCCACTGGTAAGATATTGCGGAACTGAGAATTGTCTATTCCTGCTTTATAGTCTAGATTCACACTGACGTTGGCGACACCTGACTGTGCTGGAATCACAACATCTTTTAATTCAAAGGAAACAGCTGGCTCAGAACTTAAGCTAACAATCGGTGAAGAGTTTTTCGTTGTTGTCATAATTATGGTCACTCCTAATTGAGAATATACTTGCTCTATCTGAAAGTATTTACGCTTCTAGAAACCTAGGGCTACACATACAAAGCCAGAGAAGCGCAGGCTTCGTTTGTTTAGTCCCAGGCTTCTAGCCTGAGAGGTCATCCAAACCGTATTGAACCCACTCACATCTGTGTGCGCTAGCATTGCTCGTGCATTGACAGAATCAGCAAAAGCCTGCTTTTGGAGACTTAATGAAGTCTACGTCGGAGGAATTTGCCTGCATATTTGCGTTTTCCAATCGTCCGGTGTTTTTTCTAAGTTGGAATGTTCCCATTTCAACGAGATTGCTTAAAAGACTGGCTTACAAAACCCTGAGACATTTTGGGCAAATATCTTGGCTTTTGTATCTAACTAAACTGAATATAATTCCAGTTTTTCTTACAACTGCATATTAGGGTAGATCATCCAACTCAATCAGGAAACATTCAAAATGTTTACATAAACTTCATACTATGGTTCTCTATTTTAAAGAGAAAGTAAACCTCGCCAGAAGAAAATCTATTGTGCTACGGCTATTCCGAAGATATTTAGGCTTGTTGCTGTCCGTTCGCTAATTTTGAGCCTTTCCAAGGGAAGAAACAAGCGATCGAGTTCCCTCCCCTTGGAAAGGGGCTACGGTGTACACAGACCCCTAGAGCACCGATACAGAAATCATAAAAACCTAGTTTTTTCGTAAAGACAGCTGTTTGAAGCTATGTGCCAAATTGGGATGCTCCCGCTTATTAATGGCAAATTTGTTGCTAAACAAGTTGGTTTGCAAGTATTATCAACGAATCTGTAGCCTTTATTGTTAAACCGTTATCTCAAAAACTTCACCTGCTTTAACTGCATCTAGCGCAGCACGAACACTTGGTATTAACGGTACGAGATCGCTTAGACGATTGCTTGGCGCAACCATAACAACGACAGCAACTCCAGCCTGTTGCAAATTTTGCTGATATCGTAAGTTTTGATCCGTGGTGAGCAAAATTGAAAATCCCTCCTGACTCATAAGTTGGAGTAGCTCACCGTTCTTTTTGCCTGACCAGCCCATCTCTACAACTGTACGAATATTATAATCGGTAAGTTCACGTTTAAGTGGCTTTGGTACACATTCATCAAGCAGGATTTGCATACGCAATCAGCATTTCCTTCGCTAATTCTAAAGCTGCAACTGCCTGAGCGCGACTTACGCTGGGAAAATGGTCGAGAAACTCATCCAAAGAGTCACCCGCTTCAAAATAGTCAATTAAAGTTTTTATTGGTACACGAGTGCCAATAAAAACAGGTGTTCCCCCTAATATATCAGGGTCGCTATGCACAACACGCAGCGTTGAGGACATAAATATCTAGGCTATATTAGGACCCCTTAATCCTAGCCCAGAATGACTGAAATTTATTTAAGTCGGATGGAACAGCACTCGTCTACAGATTTTGGATTATCTGTCGTTAGTTTCCACGAACAGGTACTCGGCGCTCACAACTTTATCAATCGTGCTCGGACAAATGCTGAGGTGATACGTGGATATGCTCTGTTGCTGGAAACTCTCCAGGGCTTTGCGACAGCTCTGGTTTTACCATTTGATGCTAGAGCGATCGCTATCTTTGATGAGTTACAAAACCAACGGGTTCGTGTGTCTACAATGGATTTGAGAATTGCATCAATTGCCATATCCGAAATGCCAAGGGTTTTGTCATAGGTTTGACTTTGTATAACGCATATTAGACAACAGAAATTAAGCGTTCTTGCCCATTTTTTGCCTACTCCCATCATTGTAAGACATTGTTTGACAGTCGTTTACAAAAGAATCATCAAAAAACATACCCTCTAAAATCGCCTTGAAGCCCTTTGAAATTAGTTTTGGGTACGATTGCACCAATAGACAGTTTTAGAGGTTTATGGGCATTTTTTCCCTTAATAGCAAAAAAACGGCTCGTCTAACAATGTTAGACAAATTTCATTATTGTGAAGCTTGCTCTCTCCTTGCTGTTTGTTGGAGTTTGGCAAATGATATACTTTGTGATATGGCTGATGACACTCATCCCAAGAGAGTTCAATGATTGCCTTACCTGGAGTTACCATCCACAGAAAAATCTATGAGAGCTTGGCAACTCTTGTGTATCGAGGCATACGAGAGCGGGAGAATTGTGCAGTCATCGCCAAAGTTCTGAAGCAGGATTATCCTTCTTCTCAGGAATTAACTCGCTATCGGCAGGAATAAATGAAGTGTTTCCATGTATTACATGAGAGCTATTGGTCGTAAACATCCCCTCAGTGTAAGGACGCAAGTTACATTCTCGGTTTCACCAATCAGCGCGTTAAACTTACGGTGTAATACATGGTAAGGGCTGATGTTGAAGCGTGACTATTACAGCCTTCGCTTCCAGATTGAATTTAATTTTCGAGATGCTAAGCAATTTTGGGGGTTAGAAGACTTTATGAATATCACTCAAAACTCTGTCACTAACGCCGCCAATTTATCCTTCTTTATGGTTAACTTGTCCCATTGCTTACTGGCTCGATTTCCTCATGGTAATCTTAACGGCAGTATTATGGACCTCAAAGCTTACTACCGTGGTTGTCTCTATGCCAAGGAAACATTAAAACTTCTTCCCCAAAAACAAACGCCAGTTTTATTGGCTCAGATTTTCCATGCTATCTCCTGTAATGGTCGTATTCACGCACCTTCAGCTTTTGTTCAGCCTTCATAATTGGCAAAGGTATTGAAACAGCCAAAACTGCGTACTGAATCTTTGTCTCTATCAACAGGAACGCTTACCCAATGTCTGTCTGCACCAATATCTATACCCGCTGCATTGAGGTTAATTAGTGGTAAATTAGAACTTGGCGACTTTGGTTGCGATTCTTTTTTGCTCATGGGAACCTCCATCATGGCAATCGCGCTTTTTAACAGTAAATAAGTACCCTGACCTAAGTGCGGTGTTCAAATCTAATCTCCGCGCACGGGATAGTGACAGTTGAAATGCCACTTCACCAATAAATTCACCAATGGCACTCAGAACCAGGCTGACATACGGGCGTAATTAGCACCAATGTTAAAACGGTCTTGACTGTCAGGGTAACTATCAATTATAATTCCTAGCTATCAAATTTTCCTCTAGCTCTCCTGTGTTTCTTCTATATATCACGCTTCGGCGTAGTCCGCTAGTTAGAGGCTGACATCTTGCACCTTCTCAATAAGGGGGTGGTGGGCAGTGCCCACCCAGCCCTTTCAACGCGAACAAATGAACTACTAAAGTGAAGGCTGAAACCCGCTCCCAGACTAGAGCAAAAAATGAGGTCTTTTGGCTATTGATGCTTTTCCATGGAAAAGTACATCAAAAACGATCGATATATTGCTCGTTGAGTTGGGCATTTTTTTGCACAAGATTTCGTAAGTCTGATTGCATAAGGGTTAATTGAACGTTGATTTGGGAGTCAAAAGTTAGTATATGTGTTCGCGTTGAAAGGGCTGGCAGTGCCCACCCTACGAAACAATCAATTTTTTGGGCTTTGATTTTCTCAATAAAACGGTGGTGCAAGATATGAATCTATTCAAGTTGTCTTTGTTTTAGCCAACTTGAGTTTAGTAAGTTCTAACACTCAACTTTGAGTATACTCCAGCGCAATTCGATCCCAATGTCCTAAATTGGCTGCTGCTTCATAGGTGCTTTGAAAAAAAGCAAAGAGCATTGCATCTGGATCGTCAGTTTGTCTCACGGCTTCATAGGGTAAAATAAACTCTTGCATCTCTGAACTGTAAAAAGCTTCTGTAGGTTGGATCGGGTAATCATGGAACCCTTTTGGCATAGGGTAAGCGTAAGCGTAAAAAACAGGCTCCACAATTGACCCACCCCCTGGCCAAAAACCACAGCTACTGACTTCGTGTGAATAGGCTTCTCGTGTGACCCAATCTGCCATATTCGGAACTCCCCCTGGGTGTTCTGGCGCACGACGACCAGAGAAACGAGTCACAGCAAGATCAAAGCTGCCCCAAAAAAAATGTACAGGGCTGGATTTACCAATAAACTGGGAACGGAATAAGGTCATGACCCGATCGACTTGCACAAGAATTCGCCAAAATCGTTGTGCATATTCCGGATCGTAAGCTGTGTGTTGATAGTCCCGTTCGAACGGGATTGGTTCTGACACTTCTTGCGGCATCGTCCAGATTCGGACTTCGATGCCGATGTTGCTCAATGTAGTTAGCACCATTTGGTAAAAATCTGCCACAGAGCGAGGAGACAGTGCAATTCTTTTAACAATGCCGTCGCTAGTGTCGATTTGTAGTTGATGGTCGAGAAAATCAAAGCTAATTTGAAAGTTACGAGTTCCGCAAGGGATTGAAGCAGTTGTTAGTCCACGCGGTGTGACATAAAGAGTAGATTGCCACCAGTGATTGAGTTTAGGTGCCAGTGCCAACCGGATTTTACCGATGACTTGCGTCCATAGATGGAGAGTTGCATAGGTATCCTGCCAAGCTGCTAAGGGCAAACTGGGCCAAACGATGTCAATGGAAGTACTTTGATTAGAAACAGGCATGAAAATCACCCACATGAGGAGAACATGTTGAAGAAATGAGAAGGAAATCTAGATAAAATCAGAATCGCTATCAATATTCTTTTCCCTGTTCATCTGCAAAACACCATAACCACAGCTCCCCCAATTCAGCCGAACTAACCACTGCATGATTGGTTGCTTCATAATGACGACGAGCATGTTGATGCTTAGAAGAATCGCAGCACAGCATTTTGCCACAGGTTTGGCAAATCCGGAGGTGTACCCAGCGGCTATTTATTTTAATGCACTCTTCACAACGAAATATGGGATAGGCTGCTTTAGAAATCAGGTTTTCCACAATTAGATTGTTAAGATGTTCGCAGGTCATAGTTTTTTGGTATCCCTGGTAGAAGACAACGGTGAACAGAATGATTGAGGCTGATGTGAAATCTAAAATTAGGGGCGCGTCCTTCTCCTCAGCGTAGTCGCCAAATCACCCCGTTGCTGCTTGTGCAAAATTCACGGAACAATTGCAGTAACGCGAATTTGAATCCCCTAACTTTGAATCCCCTAACAGTAAGATTTGCATGAATCAGACTGGTGCATAAATCGTTTCGTCTTCTTTTCGCCAAGCTGGATCAACTAGACAAACGAAAACAATGGGTTCGTTGCCGTAGTTGTGAAGGAACTGGATTGCATTTGGAGGAATGTAAACCGCATCGCCTGGTTCAATGCGACGAACTTCACTGTTGATCGACATTTCTCCAACACCGCTAATGATGTAATAAACCTCAGAAGTCTTTAGGGAATGGGGAGTCGAAGTTTTGCCAACAGGCAAGCTCGCATACGCCAAGCTGTAACGCAAGTTGATGTCTTGTTTGTCAGGATGAAGCAGTTCGCGCAGAACAGTTCCATCTCCAGCGATAATTTCTTCACAGTCGTTTAGTTTTTGGAGCAGCATAAGTTTCGGCTTGCAATTACACAATCGGAGCAAGTTCAGATGTAATTAACCACAAAGATACGAAGGGCAAAGGCGGGTAGGGTAATGGAATGATGGGGTGATGGGGTGATGGGATAGTGCGATCTCGTCATCTCGTCATCTCCCCCTCCTCTTTGTTGCTTCTGTAGCAGAAACCTCATGTATTAATAGGGTTGTTGCGCTCTACATCTAAAACGCAACACGTCTAAGATCTACCTGAGGTCACTGGAGGGGTTGTTGCCATGGCTTTAATTCTGCTTCAGTAGCCAGCGCGGTACGCACACCAGCATTGAGATTCATACGGTCTATAACGACCCAAGCTCAGCGACCCGGCCCGCGGTGACAGCGTGGATTGCAACCGGAGCGCGAGGGCTAGGTTCGCTGCAGCGCATGGTTAGGCGTCGTAGGCTGCTATTACACCTCGAACTCCGGTTGGTTCGGAGCGATTTTGATGGTCCAAGTCCCCTTCTGGCTGAAAGTGCGAGCGGTCGCGAAAGTATCCTCCATGAACTGAAAGTACACGATCTTCCCGTTACGCACCTTTGCGTGGATCGAGAACGGTGAGGTCACCGCCTTGCTCAGCGAGACCGAGCGGTACGTGAACCTGCCGAACACGGCAACGTTCTCGCCTTCACCAAAGAGGGCGGTAACGGTGAAGTCCTCATGCGTCCACCATTTCGCAACCCCGGAGAACGTATCGATGAACGCTTGGGGACCTTTGGAGGTTCCTGTCCAAGGCAAGATTTGCTTCAGTTCAGGGTTGTCGAAATTCAGGGAAATGTATGTTGCGTCCTCCGCGACGAGCCGACGGGCAGCCGCCTCGACCTTTTCGGTTGCCGTATTCGCCAGAAACTCTTTGATCACTTCGGTCGGTTGGATACTCATGGTAACGATTCCTTTCTTTAGTTTTGTAGTGGTGAGGTAGAAGACACTTTGGACATCATCATCAACTCCTAAGTTCTCTTTGTCTTAGTTCACTTGAGTGTAGTCAGTTCCAACACTCAACTTCTTGCAGATTTCTATGGAGTTTCCTATGGAGTTAGCGAACCGATTTCAGTGTTGCTTTAGTGAGTCGCTTGAAGTGCTGTGTCAAACATTTCGCACTGCCGATCGACTATTGCGCTACAAACCCACCATCTACCATTAACGTTTCACCTGTTACGAACGATGCTAGGTCAGATGATAAAAACAGGACTGCATTTGCAACTTCAAGCGGTGTTCCAATTCGTCCGATCGGGTGAAGTCCTGTCAAGTAAGCTTTGGCTTCATCTGTAACTGCTTCAAACATATCTGTTTTGATTGCCCCTGGTGCAACAACATTGATGCGAATACCCGCTTTGGCATAATTGCACAAAAATAGCTTCTCCGCCAGCTTCCTGAATCAATCGAACCGTTTCTTCACCTTCATCAATTCGACGACCAACTACCACCACCTTTGCTTGTTGTTGGGCATAAGCGATCGCCGTTGTTCTACCAATTCCCGATGTGCCTCCGGTGACTAACGCCACTTTATCTTGCAGTATCATTCTGTTTTTCCTGTTTTAATTTCATCAGTTTGTATCGGGTAAGTTTGTCTCAGCAACTCAATGACTTCTTGCGCGATCGCGCAGCGCAAGCTGTACCCAGCTTATCGCAATCAGGGCAGGATTAACTGAGGAGTCGCGAAGAGAATCAGTTTGAGGTGTACCTTCATGCCCAGAATTATTCTTGCCTTGTACTAGTGAATGCGTCATAGAACTATCTTCAATGAAATACCGATTTGTAATTGACTAAATCAATACTCAAGAATTCAGTTGTTGGCATGGTAATTGTTGTCATGGTTCAAAAAGCGGCAATTTTGTTCAGTGAAACAGGCAAAATCTAGCCATCAAAATTAGATAGCTTACAGCACTTACAGACAAGTCAGATATTAATTGGGAGCAAAGATCGGAGAACTTAATGACTTGCAGCAATCATGGCTGCCATCAACTCCGTCGTGTTCCAGTGCCCGGTATACCGAATTCCATTGATAAACAGAGCTGGGGTAGTCGTCATTCCACTCCGTATTCCGCCTTCGATATTTTCATTGATGCGATCGATATGCACTTGTTTAGACAACTCTTTGAGAAATTGAGGAATGTCAAGCCCTAAATCATTGGCGTACTCGACAAGATAACCGTTCTCCAACCTTTGTTGATGGTCAAATAAAGTATCGCTCATTAACCAAAACTGTCCTTGGGCGGCGGCAACTTCGGCGGCTTGGGCTGCCCGTTGCGCCTGGGGATGAATCTGGATCTGTGGAAAATGGCGGAAGATAAAACATAAATAATCCTCTTTAAAAGAAACCGTAAGCTCTTGCCGAATGATTTTAATCAGCTTGTAAACGGCTGCACTTTTAGGACATTGATAATCCCCATACATCACTAACACCACGGCGGCACTTAGCACACCTTGACTGCGATCTTGGGTTGAAGCTGGCACAACTAAAGAACTGGAACTATGGTCGTCGATCATCTTTCTACATCTGTATCAAGCATGGAACCTTGCGATTCACTTGCTCAATCCACATGAATTCAATATAAGCAATTGGCTTTTAGTTGTCGTCTACAATAAGTTAACATTTTTAGGCTGTAATTTGATGGAGCCGCCACTCCTTCTTAAAATAGAAGGTAGCCTCTAACTCAAGTTAGAATCTAAATTCTATCGAAAGTTCTATAAGCAGACAATGCCGCGTTTAACGGCAACAATCACAGCTTGAGTGCGTTCGCGAAGCGCAAGCTGTACCCAGCTTATCGCTGACATCTAACTTATTCAAAATCCGATTAACATGAGATTTAACCGTGCCTTCACCGATACTTAAAGCAGTCGCAATATCGGCATTACTCATCCCCTGCGCCAGTGAGCGGAGTACTTCTAGTTCTCTTTCACTCAGTTCTGGATTGCTGAGGCGCTGTACCAACTTTGCTCCTAGATCGGGCGGAATATACTTCTGACCCCGATGAACGGTACGAATAGCATTCAGCAGCTCGTCAGGTTCAGTTTCTTTCAACAGATATCCTTTTGCGCCTGCCTGCAATCCCCGATAGATATCTTCGTCACTATCATACGTGGTCAGTACAATAATCCGAGCAGATTTAGCAGTAGCACAAATTGCACCGATGGCGGCAACTCCTTCCACTTCAGGCATTCGGAGATCCATGAGCGTGACATCCGGTTGGTGTTCCCGAAAGGCGGCGATCGCTTGAGACCCATTTTCGGCTTGGGCAATCACCTGCATATCTGGGTCACAGTTAATAATGGTGGCTAATCCTTGCCGAAAAATAGCATGATCGTCTGCAATCAGAACCCGAATGGTTATGGCTTGGGGCAAGTTAAAGGCGTTACTATACTAAAGGGAATATTTTAGCGCGGCCGCAGAATTCGGAACTCAAATTTTTGGAGTGGTTGCTTAAAGCGAGTTTTAGTCAAGTCAATGGCTTGTCAGACCGCAGTTAAAGCAACACAACCCATGGTACCGATCGGGAGAAAGTTCAATGATTGCTCTAGCTGGGATCGCCATCCAAAGCAAAATCTATTCAAGTTCAGCATCTGTTGTGTACCGGGGTATCAGGGTGCAGGATGGTCGGGCAATCATCGTCAAACTACTTAAGCAAGATTATCCCTCTCCTGAAGAACTCATTCGCTATAGGCAGGAATATGAAATTACCCGTTCCCTCAAAGAGGAAGGAGTCATCAAAGCATATAGTCAGCAAGACTATCAGCGCACGCTCGTTACTCTCTTGGAAGATTTCGGTGGAGAATCTATCGAAAGATGGATGCGGCAGCAACCAAACTTTTGTCCTATACCTTTATCCAATTTCTTACGATTAGCAATCGATATCACAGATATTTTGGGCAGAATTCATGCTGCTGGAGTCATTCACAAAGATATCAATCCTGGCAACATCGTCCTTAATCCGAATACTGGCGTTGTCAAAATTATTGACTTTGGTATTGCCACCCGCTTTAACCGCACCAATCCGACGTTCAAAAGTCCCCATGTGTTAGAAGGCACGCTTGCCTATATGTCGCCAGAGCAAACAGGGCGGATGAACCGTTTGCTCGATTACCGCACGGATTTTTACTCGCTGGGCGTAACATTCTACGAACTGCTCACCGGACAGTTACCGTTTCTCACAACCGACATCCTTACGCTAGTCCATTGTCATATTGCCAAACCACCTATACCGCCACATCAGGTGAACGCAGCGATTCCTAAACCCGTTTCAGACATCATTCTCAAACTGATGGCGAAAAACGCAGAGGATCGCTATCAAAGTGCCTGGGGCATCAAAGCGGATTTAGAACGCTGTACAGAGCAATTTACAACAACAGGTCAAATTGCTCATATTCAATTAGGTCTGCAAGATGTTTCGGATCAGTTTCAGATTCCCCAAAAGCTGTATGGACGCGAAGCGGAGATTGCAGCATTATTGGCGGCGTTTGAAAGAGTAGCCCCAAGAGGGAATGTTGGCGAAGCCCACCGACCAGAGTCAGGCATAGAAAATCCTCAATTCAAAGTCGAAATGATGTTGGTTTCTGGCTATGCGGGAATTGGCAAATCAGCATTAGTGCAGGAACTCTATAAGCCGATCGCAGCAAAGCGCGGTTATTTTATTTCTGGTAAATTTGACCAATTCAGGCGCAATATTCCCTACAGCGCCATTGTGGATGCCCTGCAAAAGTTGGTGCAGCAACTTCTGGGGGAACCGGATGAGCGAGTGCAACAGTGGCAAGAGCGTCTGCTCTCAGCTTTAGGAAGCAATGGGCAAATCATTATTGATGTCATTCCTGAAGTTGAATTAATTATTGGCAAACAGCCACCCGTACCCGAAGTTGGAGCAACTGAAGCTCAAAATCGCTTTAATCGAATCTTTCAAAATTTTGTGCGGGTGTTTTGTTCAAAAGAACATCCCCTGGTCATCTTCTTAGACGATTTACAATGGTTCGACTCCGCGACGCTGAAGTTAATCGAGTTAATATTACTCGACGAGCAAACCCAATATCTATTTTTGATTGGAGCCTACCGAGACTCGGAAGTGCATCCAACGCATCCACTAGCATTAACGCTCTTAGAACTACGAAACCAAGGGGCAGTACTTCAGGAGATTACCTTAGCACCCTTAACGCTCGAACCCTTGAGTCAACTGATTGCCGAGACGCTAGGTCGCAATATTGACACCGTTCGTTCTTTAGCCCAATTAGTGTTACGTAAAACCGAAGGCAACCCTTTCTTTGTCGGTGAATTTTTGCGAATGCTGTATAGCGAAAATCTGTTAATCTTTAATGCGAAACAGTTAAGCTGGCAGTGGGATATTGCTCAAATTCAAGCCCAAAATATTACCGAGAATGTGGTGGAGTTGCTGCTGATCCAGTTGAAGAAATTGCCAAATGAAACACGGCGAATTCTTCGCTTAGCCGCTTGTGTTGGATCTAAATTTGATTTAGAAACGTTAGCGATCATTTGTGAGCGATCGCCTCAAGCGATTTCCCAGGATTTACTAGCAGCAATACAAGCTGAATTAATTCAACCTTTATCTGAATTAGACGAAAACTTGTTAGTTCAAGACTACAAGTTTTTGCACGATCGTGTGCAGCAAGCGGCTTATGCCTTAATTGATGAGTCACACAAACAAGTTGTTCATCTCCAAATCGGTCGCAATCTACTCGAAAAAACTTCACCAGAGCAGCGATCGCAACGACTGTTTGAAATCGTCGATCATCTCAATCGGGGAATTGAACTGGAGAGCGATCAAACAGAACGAAATGAAATTGCCAAATTAAATTTAATCGCAGGTCAGAAAGCAAACACAGCAACGGCTTATGAAGCAGCTCTTCAGTATTTCAATATAGGACTGAAACTCCTAGATACAGAAAGTTGGCACAATCAGTATGACCTAACCTTGGCGCTTTACTCCCAAGCAGCAGGAGCAGCGTATCTTCACGGCCGCTTTGATGAGATGGAACAATTGGTAGAAGTGGTACTCAATCGCGCCAAAACAGTGGTTGACAAAGTGCAGGCTTACGATAGCAGAATTCAAGGATATTTGTCACAGGGCAACCTGAAATCAGCACTAAAAACTGGATTGGAAGCGTTAAAGCTCTTGGGAATAGATTTAATAGAAAATCCAAGTCAGGCAGATATTCAAAGGGAATTGGAGTCAACGGCTACACTACTCGCTGAACGAGAAATCGAAGACTTGATTAATTTACCAGAGATGACTGCACCAGAACCGCGCTCAGCTATGTCAATCCTAGCGAGTATGAGGTCTGTTGCATTTATAACGTTACCAGCACTGTGGATATTGATTACTTGCAAAGCGGTAAATTTATCAATCAACTACGGGAATGCTATCTGGTCATCACTGTTTTATGCTGGCTACGGGTTTGTTCTATGTGGAGTTGTTCAAGACATTGAATTCGGTTATGAGTTCGGCAAATTGGCTCTGGGTTTGGCAGAACGATTGAATGCCAGAGGAAATGCTAGAACCTTAATGTTTTCGAATGTCCATATCATCCACTGGAAGGTGCATTTTAGGAACACAATACCCATGCTGGCTGCTGCCTATCAAAATGGAGTGGAAACTGGAGACTTTGAAACTGCTGGTTATGCTGCATATTACGTGTGCTATAACTCATTTTTTGCTGGAGAGGAACTTACCCAACTGGAACAAAAAACAGCAGTTTACAGCAAGTCGATTGACCAAATTAGACGAAAAAGTCCCTCGAATTGGCTGGCAATATTGCGGCAGACTATTCTTAATTTGCAAGATAGGCCTGAGAATTCCAGCCGCTTAGTTAGTAGGCTACATAATGAAGAACAGGCGTTATCACACGCTATTGCAGTTAAAGATGGAACTGCAATCCAGATACTCTATTTGCACAAAGTCATGTTGTGTTATCTATTTGAAGAACACCATCAAGCTGAACAGACTGCTATTTTGGCAAGGCAACATTTTGAAGAGGTGACAGCAATAACGGTTCTACCTATATTCTGTTTCTATCATTCGCTGGCGCTTTTGAGCCTATCGCCTGATACTTCAAACTCTGAAAAAGCAGCTTGGCTAAACTGTGTTAACACCAACCAAGAAAAAATGCAGAAATGGGCAGAACACGCCCCAATGAATTATCTACATAAATTTTATCTAGTCGAGGCAGAGAAAGCGCGAGTCTTAGGGCAATTTCTTGAGGCTGAGGAGTTTTATGAACGGGCGATCGCAGGTGCTGCTGAAAATGAGTATATCCAGGAAGAAGCTCTCGCCTATGAATTAGCGGCTAAACATTATCTGGCGCGAGGGCGGGAAAAAATTGCTCAAACTTACATTAAAGAGGCGCACTATTGCTACGATCGCTGGGGCGCAACCGCTAAAGTTAAAGATTTAGAAAAACGCTATCCACAACTCCTCAACACCAACCTAGTTCGGCAATCACATTCAATCGTGACCAATGAAACGATCCGTCATCCGACAGCAGCGATCGATTTGGCGGCGGTGATAAAAGCGGCTCAAGCTCTCTCAGAAATAATCCATCTCGATCAACTGATTGCCACGTTGATGCAGGTAGCGATCGAAAATGCAGGAGCCG
Source organism: Scytonema hofmannii PCC 7110 (assembly GCF_000346485.2). Taxonomy (NCBI): domain Bacteria; kingdom Bacillati; phylum Cyanobacteriota; class Cyanophyceae; order Nostocales; family Scytonemataceae; genus Scytonema; species Scytonema hofmannii. Next base: position 710,316 of record NZ_KQ976354.1, on the reverse strand, counting down.
AAACTGGTACTCTGGTTCTCCTAGAAGAGGATCAACTTACTGTAGTGGCTCAATGCAGCGGAAGTAGACCGTGTGACCTAGAAAAGTTCGCAGTTGCCGACTGTGCAACGATTCCTGTTTCCGTCATTCACTTGGTAGAACGCACATCTGAAACGCTGGTGTTTGATGATGCAGTCAGCGAATCGTCTTTTTCAACCGATCCTTACATTCAAAAGCACCAGACGCGATCGCTCCTTTGTATGCCAATTCTCCAGCAAAGTCAGCTGATCGGCATCCTTTATCTAGAGAACAATCTCAGCGCTGGAGTGTTTACTAGCGATCGCTTGCAAGTCCTTAAACTGTTGATTGCTCAGGCAGCGATTTCACTGGAGAATGCTCGGTTATATGAACGGTTATCAGATTATTCCGAAACACTGGAAAGGAAGGTAGAAGAGCAAACTCAAGCCTTGCAGCAGGAGATCGTTGAACGTCAACAAACCGAAGCTGCATTGAGACAAAGTGAAGCGAATTATCGCAACCTGCTACAAACCGCGAATTCAATCATCATTCGCTACGATCCGCAAGGACGGATTCACTACATCAACGATTATGGGGTAAAACTCCTTGGTTATGAAGAACATCAGATTTTAGGGCGAACCTTATTTGAAACAATCATTCCAGACATCGAAATCTCTGGACGCGATATGAGACCATTTGTTCACGATTTACTTCGTAATCCTCAATCGTACCCGCAAGGCGAGGGTGAAAACCTGTGTCGAGATGGTCGGCGAGTTTGGGTTGTTTGGTCAAATCAAGCCATCTTTAATGAACAGGGAGAGGTCGTTGAAATCTTATCGGTTGGCAATGACACCACCCAGCGTAGACAAGCAGAAGAGGCATTACAACGCAGTGAAGCCAAGTTCAGAACGATCTTTGAAAACTCGCAGGTTGGCATCTACCGCACCCGCCTCTCGGATGGATTAATCCTTGATGCCAATCAACGCCTTGCCAATCTGTTGGGCTTTGATTCACCAGAGGAGATCATTGGGGTGGAACACACCATCGGCTATTATGCAGATCCCAGCGATCGCCAACACGTTATTGAGTTGCTGAAGCGGAATGGGGAAGTGCGAAGCTTTGAAGTACAGATGCGAAAACGAGATAGGACATTGTTCTGGGGACTTTTCTCTTCTTATTTGAATGCAGGCGATGACTACATCGAAGGGGTGATTGTGGATATTAGCGATCGCAAACAGGCAGAAGCAGCATTGCAAGCCTCTGAAGCAGAACTGCGAGCGCTCTTTTCAGCCATTCCCGATCCGCTGTGTATCTTCAATGCTGAAGGGCAATTGAGCTGTGCAATCAAAGGAAATCCATCCTATAGGGAGGAGTATACTGGCAAAACACTGCATCAACTCTATGCTCAGGAACAAGCCGATGAATTCCTAAGTTACATTCAGCAGGTGCTGAGAACTCAACAAGTACTCACAGTTGAATACAGCGAGTGGATAGCTGGACGAGAAATCTGGTTTTCGGCTCGCATTGCCCCGATTCAGCACGAGCAGGTGATTTGGCTGGCGCGAGATATTACGCTGCAAAAGCAAGCAGAAGCAGCCTCGATTTTGGAAGAACGTAACCGCATGGCACGGGAAATTCACGACACACTCGCTCAGGCGTTTACAGGCATTCTGGCTCAGGTGGGAGCTGCAAAACAGGTACTAACGGATGATTTAGAAGCAACTCAGGCGCATCTAGACCTGATCAAAGAATTGGCACGAACTGGACTGGTTGAAGCACGGCGATCGGTCGTCGCGCTCCGTCCTCAGCTTTTGGAGGAGGGCAGTTTACAGAGCGCTCTACATCGTCTCGTCGCTCAACTCAGAACTGCCGCAATGGATACCACTTTACATTATGAGATCGAGGGTGTAGTGTATTCTCTACCCACTGAAGTCGAAAGTAACCTCCTGCGGATTGGACAGGAAGCATTAACCAATGCTACCAGACACGCCAATGCTGACGAAATCCGAGTGGAGCTAGTCTACGATCGCGATCGGGTTTGCTTGCGCGTGAAAGACAATGGACAGGGCTTTGGAGTTGGGAGTATTCCATCCTCTGAGGGTTTTGGCTTATTAGGCATGAGCGAGCGGGCAGAGCGCATCGGCGCACAACTTACAATTAGAAGTCAACCTGGACAAGGAACAGAGATTATTGTCACCGTCAATCGGGAGTAGCACGATGAGCCAAGCCACGACCATTCGGGTTCTGATTGCGGACGATCATGCCATTTTTCGGCAAGGATTAGCCACGATTATTAACCGCGACCCAGATATGCAGGTGATTGCCCAAGCCGAAAATGGGTCTCAAGCGATCGCTCTATTTGGGGAACACCAACCGGATGTCACGCTCATGGATCTCCGAATGCCTGAAGTGGAAGGAGTTGCTGCCATCGGTGCAATTTGTGCGATCGCTAAATCTGCTCGGATTATAGTCCTGACCACGTATGATAGCGACGAAGACATTTATCGGGGATTGCAGGCAGGCGCAAAAGGATACCTGTTGAAAGAAACTGAACCAGACGAGCTTCTAAATGCCATTCGCACCGTTCATCGGGGTCAGAAGTATATTCCGCCAGATGTGGGAGCAAAGTTAGTACAGCGCCTCAGCAATCCAGAACTGAGTGAAAGAGAACTAGAAGTACTCCGCTCGCTGGCACAGGGGATGAGCAATGCCGAGATTGCTGATGCTTTGAGTATTGGTGAAGGCACGGTTAAATCCCATGTCAATCGAATTTTGAATAAATTAGATGTGAGCGATCGCACCCAGGCTGTGATTGTTGCGGTTAAACGCGGCATTGTCAGTTTGTAGGGTGTACTTTCGATCGAGTTCGGATTCTAACTTAAGTTAGAGCTAGCCTTCTACTTTGAGATCGCAGGGTTACTCTATCAATTTGTAGTGTAAAAAATTTAACTCACTATAGACGACGACTCGAAGGCGATCTTCTATATTGAATTTATAGCAAACAGTTATGCAAGCAATGGACCCATGCGAGTCAATTGCAAGGTTCCATGCTTGATGCAGATCTAGAAAAATGAACGACGATCGTAGCCGCAGTTCCTTACTTGTACCACCTTCAACCCAAGATTGGATGCAAGGTGTGCTGAGTGCCAATGCCGATCGAGTCAATCCCTTGTTGTTGGACTTTCTTCAGCGCGTGAATTTATCCGATCGATCGGTTGTTTTTGCTCGTTGAATTGTAGATTGTTAAATCCATAATTTTAACAAGGGCATGTTGATATGGAAAAAGGAAGATTGACAGCATTCAGTGATGGTGTCATCGCCATCATCATCACAATTATGGTACTGGAATTGAAGGTGCCCCACGGAGATGATTTAGCTACATTACGTCCGCTAATTCCCTTATTTCTCAGCTACATCCTTAGCTTTATCAATTTGGGAATTTATTGGAATAACCACCACCACTTATTTCAGGTAGTGCAATATGTCAGCGGTCGAGTTTTATGGGCTAATTTACATTTGTTATTCTGGCTATCGCTTATTCCCTTTGTCACCGCCTGGATGGGCGAAAATTACTTCACCGCTTTACCTGTTGCCTTTTATGGTGGTGTGCTGTTGTTCAGCTCAATTGCTTATTTAATTCTGACTATGACTCTAATCGTTCACCACGGTCAAGGCTCGGCGATCGCGACTGCCATCGGGAGAGATTTTAAGGGCAAGGTATCAGTGGCGATCTATGCCGTATCGATTCTCCTCGCCTTTGCTAATTCATGGTTGGCTTTTAGTCTCTATGTATTAGTAGCAATGATGTGGTTGATTCCAGATCGCAGGATTGAGAAAGCAATGCGCTGATAAAAGTATCGTCAGATCGCCATCTATGCCAATAATCTACAAGATTTACAATGAGGTTCAATCGCATAGACTCACTCAGTTCGCTCATCTCAGAAGTAATCGATGACTACCACAGCACTCCATCTCATTCACGATGTCAAACGTACCAAACAAAGGAACACAATGAATCAGCCTGAGTTTTTTGTCACTCCTGGTTATGGCGAATACATGCTGAATGAATTGCATTACTCGCAAGCGGTAAAAATTGGCGATCGAGTGGAGACATCAGGACAAGGCGGAGTAGATGACAATCTGCAAATTCCCGAATCGCTTGCGGACGAGATTGCTCAGGCGTTTCGGAACGTAGAGCGAACCTTGGCAACTGCCGGCGCGGGTTGGGAGCATGTTGTCCACATCAATTCTTACCATGTTGGAGGGTTTCCCCCAGAGGTTAACGATGTGATGGTCAAGCTATTTCGTCATTACATGCCCAACCATGCCCCCATTTGGACAGAGGTCGGAGTTGCAGCTCTTGCACTTCCAACGATGCGAATTGAAATTCGCGTTACTGCAATTATTTCGTGAGTTTCGCATCAGAGGCAACTCTCAAACTGTTTACAGTGTTGATCAATGGAGAATTATGAACAATCAATTTCAAGGCGGACTCCAAACGCAAAGCCACGAGATTACAGTTGAAGACCTTCCGATAAACGGGAATATTCCTGAGTGGCTGGTCGGATCTTTGGTTCGCAATACGCCAGCACAGTATGAAATCAAAGCGCGATCGTATCGTCACTGGATCGATGGTTTGGCGATGCTGCACTCTTTTGCGTTTGAGAATGGACGTGTTTCATACCGCAATCGCTTTATCCAATCCAGAGCGTATCGCGAGAACAACGTTACTGGACTTTCTTCAGCAGGAATAATCAGTGACCTGCGATCGCTCAGATCGGAAACAGTATAAAGCGTAAGAATCTGAAAGAAATCAAGCATTGGAACTGAATACACTCTAAATAGATAGAACCAGGAGAATATAACATGGTCAACAAACAAACTGTAGACGAACAAGCAAATAGAAAGGCACCCACTAACTTGACACCAGCCCAGGAGTTTTTGCAAGCACTTTGGGGAGAGCATTTGCGGCACGAGTTTGAGACTCTCAACACTGACGATACCCTCGCCACGATGGTTGAGGATGCTTATGTTAACCACATTCCGGTCATGACTGGGGGAGTAAGGAAACCAGCACTGCGCGAGTTTTATTCCAAATACTTCATTCCACAGATGCCGCCAGACCTGGAGCTGACACCAATCTCACGCACGATCGGAATCGATCGGCTTGTCGATGAAATGATGGCTAAGTTCACTCATACCATCCGAATGGACTGGATGCTACCTGGCATTGCTCCGACAGGGAAACGGGTTGAAGTAGCAGTGGTAACGATCGTTCAGTTCCGTGACGACAAGCTAGCCCACGAACACATCTACTGGGATCAAGCGAGTGTTTTGGTTCAACTCGGTTTGCTCGATCCTGGTACGTTACCCGTTGTGGGCGTTGACAGCGCGCGAAAAGCACTCGATCCGAACTTGCCTTCAAACGCACTAATTGATCGCTAAGCCAGGAGGCAGCCAGTAGGGTGGGCACTGCTACTTACTAAATTAACTCAATTATTTTAGACGCAAGGAGGCTGATATGGAGTACATGAAAGCTGCGGTACTGACCGCTTTTGGTAGCGCTGAGGTGTTTGAATTTCAAACCATACCTAAGCCAGTTCCAAAAGCGACCCAAGTTCTGGTAAGAGTATATGCAACCTCGCTCAATCCCCTTGATTATCAAACTCGTCGAGGAGACTACAAAGATTTAGTTCGTCTCCCTGCAATTATCGGAGTTGACGTTTCGGGTGTGATTGAAGCTATTGGAGAGGCAGTCACTCATTTCCAGGTTGGAGATGAAGTTTACTACTCACCCCAGATTTTTGGCGAGTTTGGTAGTTATGCTCAATACCACGTTGCAGAGGAAAGCATTGTTGCAGTTAAGCCGATTAATTTGACCCATGTTGAGGCAGCTTGCTTGCCGTTGGCAGGAGGAACCGCTTGGGATTGCCTTGTAACCAGAGGGAATTTACAAGTCGGTGAAACAGTTCTAATTCATGCTGGAGCGGGTGGAGTCGGTTCGATCGCAATTCAACTGGCGAAAGCAATGGGTGCTTATGTATATACGACATGCAGTGCAGAAAACTTTGACTTCGTTAAGAAGCTGGGTGCAGATTATCCCATCGACTACAAGCATGAAAATTATATTGAAGTGATTGGGCGAGAAACGAATGATCGCGGAGTTGATTTGGTTTTAGACACGGTTGGAGGAGACACGATTGGACGTAGCTCAGAAGTGATTCATCCATTTGGAAAACTTGTCACAATCGTCGATATTGCAACTCCTCAAACACTTCTTGATGCTTGGAGTAGGAATTTGACGATTCACTTCGTTTTCAGTCCTCAATATAGAGACAAATTGGACGCACTGAGGAACCTGATTGAACGCGACCAGATTCGACCCGTCATTGATTCAGTTCTGCCTTGGAGCGACATCGTTCAAGCTCATCAACGTTTAGAAAAGGGAGGAATGCGCGGCAAGATTGTCCTGCAATTGACTGAGTGAGAAAAACGCGCTGCTATTTTTCTCTGTTCTGATGCTACGAGCTACATCACAGGTCAGTCTTTGGCGATCGATGGCGGATATACAGCGAGTTAATTTTCGATCGTTAATGGTGAACTCACAGCGAACCGATCCATTTCAAGAGAGAACAAATGGGCTTGATTTTCAGATTGCACCTAAAGGAATTTTATGTCAACTTTTGTCTTAGTTCATGGCTCCTGGCATGATGCTTCTGCTTGGAAACTAGTCATCGACCAGCTAGAAGCAAAAGGACATCTCGCTTTTGCTCCCACGATCGCCGGACATGGTAAAGGCGTAAATAAAAACGTCAACCATGCTCGATGTACGCAATCGATCGTCGATTACATCCTCGATAAAGACTTAACCGATATTGTCCTATTAGGTCATAGTTTCGGCGGGACAATTATTGCGAAAGTTGCTGAAGTGATTCCCGATCGCATTAAACGGCTCATCTTCTTTGATGCCTTTGTCCTCAACGATGGAGAGAGCCTTAGAGATAACCTTCCACCGCATCTTCATACATTACTCGACGAGCTAGTTAGAGAATCAAACGATCGGACGGTGATGCTACCTTTTGAGATGTGGCGAGAAGCGTTTCTCAACGATGCTGACCTCGATTTGGCTCGAACGAGTTACGCACAACTATCCCCTGAGCCGTATCAACCGTGGATTGACAAGCTGGACTTGAAGCGGTTTTACTCGTTGTCTATTCCTAAAAGTTACCTCTACTGTACAGAAGACACTGTTTTACCTCAAGGCGAATGGGGATGGCATCCGAGAATGTCTAGTCGCTTAGGGCAATTTCGGTTCGTGCAAATGCCCGGTAGCCATGAGGTGATGTTTTCTAACCCGGTTGGTTTAGCCGAAAAGATTATTGTGGCAGGACGTGACTAGCAACGGAGATTAGATCGATACTTCATTACAACGCGCACGCGCAAACTAAAAAAAGTGAAGGCGAGGAGTTGGTTATCGGTTCCTCGCCCCGCATTCCCGATCGGAGTGTCCGTAACACCCTGGGAAGTGGGTTCTTGCGATCGAGTTCGGATGTTAACCCAGAAGCAGGAATTTACGTCGATTGGCTACGGATTGTTGCGATTGCCTTTTCCAACCAATCTAAATAAGTCTGTTCCCGTTGCTTCATTAAGTCCAAAACCAGTCGATGCAGTTTTTGCTCGCGCGATGCAGTCGGATTACTCAAAGATATAGTCTCGATTTCCTCACACTGGGCGAACTGTTCTTGCCGTGCTTCCAGTTCCTGCTCTAGCAGATACACGATCGCCTCGTTAGGCAACTGAGCTGCAAAATAGAGTTGCGCCAGCAACGGCTCTCGCAACACGGGCAACGGATGATGTGTCTGAAGCCAGTGGGTTAACTCTGCTGCACCTGCTTCGGTAATCCGGTAAACCTTGCGATTGGGGCGATCGTGCTGAATCTCGATGGTACAGGTAATCCACCCCTGTGACTCCAGTTTATCTAAAGTCCGATAAATTTGTGCCTGATCTGCTTGCCACAGATGGGAAATGCAATCGTCAAAACACTTGGTTTTGAGGTCGTAGCCTGTCCGCTCCTGTTGTTGGAGCAGACCCAGAATCACATGGGCAAGAGACATAGGCGGTTTACCGAACGAATAGGGAGGACAAGCCCTACCTATAGAATTGATATACTCTTATGCTAATATATGATTAATCACATATAGGATAAGTTTTATAAACTGTCTGCCTGGAGGCAACTGTATGACAACTCAAACTCAAACACTCCGAACCGTTGCTGGAATCATTAATAGTGTAGAAACGCTTGAAGGAGCGGGCTTCCTGGTGCGTCGTCCTTTTCCCAAGAGTAGCTTTTCCGAGTTTGACCCCTTTCTCCTCCTCGATGAATTGGGTCCCGTGAATCAGAAGCCCGGTCAAGCAAAGGGCGCACCGGATCATCCCCATCGTGGCTTTGAAATCGTCAGCTACGTCCTGGATGGACGGCTGGAACACAAGGACTCGGTCGGTCATGCCGGACTGCTCAATCCCGGCGATGTGCAGTGGATGACCGCTGGGGCAGGCGTAGTGCATTCCGAAATGCCAGAAGCTGAGTTTAACCGCACGGGTGGGCGGCTGCATGGCATTCAACTGTGGGTCAACTTGCCGCAGCGGGACAAGATGATTGCGCCTCGCTATCAGGAAATTCCATCAGCACAGATTCCGGTGGCTCAGACAAAAGATGGGTCTGTGACAGTGCGCGCGATCGCGGGAGAAGCGTTGGGGGCGAAAGCGGTGATTGAAACCCGCACCCCGATTATCTACCTGCACTTCACGCTACAACCGGGAGCAAGCATTGTTCAACCGGTACCGAAAGAGTACAACGCCTTTGCCTATGTCCTCGATGGGTCTGGTTTGTTTGGCACTGAGCAGGAACGGGGTGAGGATGGGCAAATGGTGATTTTTGCACCGGATGGGGAGGAAGTGGCGATCGCCAATCCTGCGGATGCCACCCAACCCCTTGATCTATTGCTGATTGCTGGAGTGCCGCTGAATGAACCTGTGGTGCGCTATGGTCCTTTTGTGATGAACACTGAAGCCGAAATCCTGCAAGCGATCGACGATTACCAAAATGGAAAGATGGGACATATTTATGCTTAACACGCTTCAACACCGCATTACCCAACATCAACTGCTGACCGATATACGCATCAAGTTATTGCATTTGCATAAACTGTTGTTGGATATAGAGCGTATTCGTTACGAACAAGTGCGCGGACAGGTCTCTAAAGGTGAATTGCTGCAACTGGCGATCAATCACGATCAATTTGCCTGGTTGCATCGCCTCTCAGAATTGATTGTGCAAATTGATGAGTTAATCCACTCTGATGAGCCTATCACCTCCGAGGCGATCGCTCCTCTCATTGCTGATGTTCGGATTCTACTCATACCTGATGAAGCTGGAAATGACTTTGCTGTGAAGTATGATGCGGCGTTTCAACGCAACCCCGATGTGGTGTTAGCTCATGCTGATTTGGTCACACTGCTGGCAACTAAAGTTCAACTATAAATAGTCACTACAAACCGATGTACTCTCAAACAAATCAGTGCACCCGATTCTAACTTAAGTTATAATCAGCTTTCTACTCCGCGATGGAATGGTTACTCTATCAATTTGTACCGTAAAAATTTCAACTTGCTATAGGCGACGGCTTGAATGCGATCGCCTATATTGAATTTATGTAAACAGTCATGCAATCAATGGACCCATGCAAGTAAATTGCCCGGTTCCATGCTTGATGCAGATGTAGAAAGATGAACGACGATTGTAGCCACAGTTCCTTACTTGTATCACCTTCAAGCCACGATCGGATTCAAGGTGTACTGAGTGCGAAGGTAGTGCTGGTGATGTATGGAGACTATCAATGCTCCAGAAGTGCGGACGTTTACAAGATGATTAAAGCGATCGAACGAGAGCTTAGTGCTTCTTTTGAAGAGGATTATTTATGCTTTATCTTCCGTCATTTTCCGCAAACACAGATTCATCCTCATGCCCAACGGGCAGCCCAAGCTGCCGAAACCGCCGCTGCCCAAGGACAGTTTTGGTTAATGCACGACACTTTATTTACGCATCAACAAAAGTTGGAGGACGGTTATCTGATTGAGTACGCCAATGATTTAGGGCTTGACATTCCTCAGTTTCTCAAAGAGTTGTCTCGACAAGTGCATATCGATCGCATCCATGAAGATATCGAAAGTGGATGCAAGAGTGGAGTAACGACTGCCCCAGCCCTGTTTATCAATGGAAATCGGTATACCGGACGCTGGAACATGACGGAGTTGATGGCAGCAATCATGGCTGCCAGTCATTAAGCTCACCGATCCCGACTCCCAATTCACATCTGACTTGTTTGCTAGTAAGCTATCTAATTTTGATGGCTAGCTTTTGCCTGTTTTGTTGAACAAATTGTCAATTTTTGAACCATGCTAACAATTACAACGCCAACCCTTGAATTCAAGAACAGAGGCTTAACGCGCACCCAGTTGCAGCAAATACTCGACTATATTCACACTCACCTTGACCGAGATTTGTCACTGACTGAACTTGCAAAAGCGATCAACATTAGCCCAACTTACTTTGCAAGTTTATTCAAACAGGCGATGGCAGTTTCACCACACCAGTATGTGATTCAACAGCGGGTGGAACAGGCGAAATTGATGCTGTCGAAAACGGATTTAGCGATCGCAGACATCGCTCTACAAGTCGGCTTCTCCAGCCAGAGCCATTTAAACCAACAGTTTAAGCGCCTCACTGGAATGACCCCAAAACAGATTCGCTAACTCTCCCATTTTGGCGTGAGACGGCGATCCGCAGAAGGACGCGCCGAACGGAAAACCCCTCCATTAAAGCATTCACTTGAACAGAGGAGAGATGCAAATGTTAGGCAAAAATAAAGCAATCTTAGAAGAGGCAAACGCGGCGATCTCAGAAGGCAATAATGAAGGATTCTTGTCGTTCTGCGCCGACGACATGGAATGGACGTTTGTAGGCGACAAGACCCTTAAAGGGAAAGAAGCTGTTCGCCAATGGATGGCAACGACATACGTAGAGCCGCCAAAGTTTATGGTTTCTAACTTCATCGTTGAGGATGATTTTGTTACGGCACTCGGCGACATCACAATGAAGGACGAAGACGGGAAGGCGGCTCATTACTCGTACTGCGATATCTGGCGCTTTCGCGGCGACAAGATTGTCGAATTAAGGGCTTTTGTCATCAAAACCTCGGTCTGATCCGCCGTCGTTCACGTCGTTTTCAACCTGCCTACTATCCCGGTGATGGCAATCGCTGGCATGGGCGTTCCACTGGCAATCAGCATTCCGATCGGTCAATCCAAGTTTTACACCTTCAAACTAATCGCATGAAAAAGATAATTTTGCTAGCACTGGTGGGTACAGGATTCGTAGTAACTATGCCCTTTACAGCACAGGCACTAGATTCAGAAAAAATTGGTCGGAACCTCGATCGAGAGCCGAATATGTCAATCGCTCAATACGATCGCGATCGTGACGATCGATATCGTGACGATCGATATCGTGACAATCGATATCGTGACGATCGATATCGTGACAATCGATATCGCGAGCGGCAGTTTGTGGTTTATTACCGCAGCCGTGACAATCGGCGATGGATTTTTGAGAGTATCCACTACAGTCGTCGCGATGCCCGACGTGCTGCCAACCGACTGGAGCGGCGTGGTTATCGAACCCGAATTTTAGGATAGAGCCGTTTCAAACTATGAGTTGCCAACACCTAAATCCCACTTGCGGGCTGACTACCGACTGGAGCGACGTGGTTATCTAACCTACGTTCAAGTGACAGCAAGCCATACTGCCCGCTCGAAGCGATCGCGAATAGCAATCTCGTCAAAAGCAATATGCGCCACACATCAAGTCGCTGTTATATTCTAGGAGTCTAAATAATGCTGATTCAAAAACTAAGTGAATGCGAAACCTTTACTGGTGGAGATAATACTATATTGAAAGAGCTTTTGCATCCTGATAAGCAACCTCTTGATTTAAGGTCCAGTTTAGCTCACGCAATCTTGCCAGCAGGAGAAACTTCTAAACCGCATTCTTTAAAAGCCTCTGAAGTTTACTACATACTCAGTGGTGAAGGCGAAATGTATATAGACAGTGAAATTGAGACAATAGCACCAGGTGACGCAGTTTATATTCCGCCCAATACTAAGCAATTCGTTCGGAATTATGGTGTTGAACCTTTAGTATTTCTATGTATCGTAGACCCTGCTTGGCGCAAAGAAGATGAAATCGTATACGCTGGCTAACTACAGCTTTAGGCGTGAGAATCACCAAAGCAGTCAGTCAATTATTGAGACTTACTACACTTTGGATCGGATAGGTAGAACATTACAAAACTAGAAATCATGGAGTTATTTCACATTATGGAACAAACACTTGAACAAAATAAAACATTCATCCGCAATCACTTTGAGGAGTTTGTGAACCGCAAAAATTCTGCCATTGCTTACCAAAACTTCGCATCTAACTTTATAGATCGGGAAGAACCTTTTGTAGGATTGGCGAGTCCCGAACTGGTTAAGCAAACGATGGATAAGGCATTGGCACTCACAGTACTGAAGATGCCCTCGCTACGATGGTTGAAGATGCTTACGTTAACCACATCCCGGTAATGACTGGGGGAGTCGGGAAACCAGCACTGCGGGAGTTTTATTCCAAATACCTCATTCCACAGATGCCGCCGGACATGGAGTTGACCCCAATCTCGCGCACCATCGGGACAGATCAACTCGTGGATGAAATGGTGGCTAAGTTCACTCATACTGTTTGGATGGAATGGATATTACCCGGCGTTGCTCCCACCGGAAAACGGGTGGAAGTGCCAGTAGTAGCGATCGTCCAGTTCCGTGACGGCAAACTAGCCCACGAACACATTTACTGGGATCAGGCAAGTGTATTGGTTCAAGTCGGCTTGCTCGATCCGGGTACACTTCCCGTCGTGGGCGTTGACAGTGCGCGTAAGGCGATCGATCCCAACTTACCTTCAAACACACTAATCGAGCGCGACTAAGTGTAGAAGCCAGCAAACATCAATACCCAAACCCGCCATTTTGCAACCACATCGAATTCATCGTGTGAATTAGAACAATGCTCAAACCCGGCTCCTACAACCAGAATCGTTACTCATCCTAGTTATAGATCGAGGCGCTTCTTGTTGCTGGCTCCTACACGTATTGCTGCCCATTGAGTTTTTGACGCAAGTAACATAACCATTCACAACAAGAGGTAACTATCATGATGCTTAAAGACAAGGTTGCTTTAGTGACGGGAGGGACATCGGGCATTGGTAGAGCTACTGCGATCGCTTATGCCCAACAACAAGCAAAGGTGGTGGTGGTGGGTCGTCGAATGGATGAAGGTGAAGAAACGGTTCGATTGATTCAAGAAGCTGGCGGAGAGGCTATTTTTGTGCAAGCAGATGTCACAAAAGAAGCCGATGTGAAAGCAATGGTTGATAAAGCGGTTGGCGTTTTTGGTCGGTTAGATATTGCATTTAATAATGCAGGAACTGTCGGCGAAAATCCCTCATTGATTGAGCAAACAGAAGCAGAATACGATCGCACGATGAACGTCAATGTCAAAGGCGTTTGGTTGTCGATGAAATATGAAATCGCTCAGATGTTGAAACAGGGAAATGGTGCGTTCGCCTCTGGCGGCACTATGTGCATCGTCAATACGGCATCTGCGACTGGAGTCGTTGCACTTCCTGAAATACTCCTCTACACCGCGAGTAAACATGCGGTAGTAGGTTTAACAAAAGCTGCTGCGCTCCAATATGCCAAAGCGGGTATTCGCATCAATGCCGTTGCACCAGGGTCAATCCAAACAGATCTGTTTGAAGCAGCTACAGATGAAGTCAAAGCTTACTTGGCAGGACTTCACCCGATCGGACGAGTTGGAACACTACTTGAAGTTGCAAATGCAGTTCTGTTTTTATCATCTGACATGGCATCGTTCACAACAGGTGCAACATTGATGGTAGATGGTGGGGTTGTAGCGCAGTAGTCGATCGGTAGTGGGAAACGTTGCGACCCAGTCGCGATCGACCCCGATATGAATCCCGCAGATAGAGACCTTGCTGTAGGGATGATCGCGATGACTGCCCTTGGTCGCGATGGACAGCGAGGTAGCTGGCATGGTCTCTTATCTCACCTGTCTTGAAGCTGCTTTTGCCACGGGCGCGAGCCTCAAAATTGATGGCGGCTTTACCGCTTGAACGAGACGTAATCAAATTTGTAATCCCCAAACTCAACCAGGAGAACACAATGTCACAAAAACTCTCAGGCAAAGTCGCTCTCGTTACGGGTGGCACCAGCGGTATTGGGCTTGCCACTGCCAAGCAATTCGTTGCTGAAGGTGCCTATGTTTTTATCACGGGTCGTCGTCAGACTGAGCTTGATGCTGCTGTAAACGAAATTGGTAAGAACGTTATGGGCATTCAGGGCGATGTCTCAAATCTGGCAGACCTCGATCGTCTTTACGCCACGATCGAGCAAGAGCAAGGTCACTTGGATGTGATCTTTGCGAATGCTGGCAGTGGCGAACTTATCCCGCTCGGATCGATCACCGAAGAACACTTTGACAAAACATTCAACACCAATGTCAAAGGTCTACTTTTCACTGTGCAGAAGGCACTGCCACTGATGCCAGAGGGCGCTTCCATCATCCTGAATGCCTCAACTGCTTCTATCGTTGGCACTCCAGCCTTCAGCGTTTACAGCGCGACTAAAGCTGCCGTGCGATCGTTTGCCCGCAAATACCGAAGCTAGTTCCAAAAGCGACCCAAGTTCTGGTGAAAGTATACGCGACATCGATCAATCCCATTGATTATCAAACTCGTCGGGGTGACTACAAAGATTTAGTTCGTCTCCCTGCAATTATCGGAGTTGACGTTTCGGGTGTGATTGAAGCTATTGGAGAGGCAGTCACCCATTTCCAGGTCGGAGATGAAGTTTACTACTCACCCCAGGTTTTTGGCGAGTTTGGTAGTTATGCTCAATACCACGTTGCAGAGGAAAGCATTGTTGCAGTTAAGCCAATTAATTTGACCCATGTCGAGGCAGCTTGCTTGCCGTTGGCAGGAGGAACCGCCTGGGATTGCCTTATAACTAGAGGAAATTTACAAGTCGGTGAAACAGTTCTAATTCATGCTGGAGCAGGTGGAGTTGGTTCGATCGCAATTCAACTGGCGAAAGCAATGGGTGCTTATGTATATACGACATGCAGTGCAGAAAACTTTGACTTCGTTAAGAAGCTGGGTGCAGATTATCCCATCGACTACAAGCATGAAAATTATATTGAAGTGATTGGGCGAGAAACGAATGGTCGGGGTGTTGATTTGGTTTTAGACACGATTGGAGGCGATACGATTGGACGTAGCCCAGAAGTAATTCATCCGTTTGGCAGACTTATCACAATCGTCGATATTGCAACTCCTCAAACACTTCTTGATGCTTGGGGTAAGAATTTGACGATTCACTTCGTTTTCAGTCCTCAATATAGAGACAAATTGGACGCACTGAGGAACCTAATTGAACGCGACCAGATTCGACCCGTCATTGATTCAGTTCTGCCTTGGAGCGACATCGTTCAAGCTCATCAACGTTTAGAAAAGGGAGGACTGCGAGGCAAGATTGTCCTGCAATTGATTGATATGGGATCGCAGTAAATTGATTCATCAACCAATCAAATCACGATGGTTTCTTGGAGTGATGCTCAACTCTACAATTTTAAGGTGGTAAACAACATGATTAAGTGCAAAGATTTTGCGCCTCGGATTACTGAACGGGGACCCTTCGGCGGAGGTGCCGAGTATGAATCCTTCTCTGAGGTTGTGAGTGCTGTCAATCAGTGGATTGAAAGTACAACGATACAGGCGATCGATGTTGAGACTGTTGTTTTACCCGATCGCATCGAAGGCACAAGTGATGGTGTCTACGGAGTGGCGGTCAGTAATGGTTTCTACCCAGTGACGATCAGTCAAGGCGTGACAATCAACTGCTTTCAATGTGTGCGGGTATGGTACCGAGAATAAGCTTTATCGGAAAAAGAATGAAACGATTTACCTTGTTTACTTTCCTCTATCTTGCGCTGGGAGTTTGTCTGACAGCGATCGCGCTTGGGTACCCGAACCTCTCTTCGAGTCTTCAAACCAGCTTGTTCATCAATGCAGGAGTATCCTACTTCGTTTGTTTCCTCAGTACCTTCTCATTTTGGCGTGAGACATCGATCCGCATCTATCGCAGACGGAATTCAGCGGTCATTCTACCCTGGTTGGTGATTGGAGTGAACATTGTTGTGATGATCTGGGAGGCTCAAAGTCAGAACTGGACAATGGAAGCCATTCTACGAGCGTTTTCGAGGCTATTAGTTGTCTTAATGTTTGCGGAAATCATTGTGATTACATGGCAAGTGAATTCTGAAAATTGATGGCTAAAGCGGATGATACTGAAACAAACTTGCTCTTCACCATAAGAATCTGGAAGAAATCAAGCATTGGAACTCAGTACACTTCAGATCAACACAACGGGATTAAGGCTGAGGGAAGAAGCAGAAATCGCTCGATCCGTTGTGTTTCTTTGTGCTCATGCTGCGAGCTACATCACAGGTCAGGCTTTGTCGATCGATGGCGGACATACAGTGGGCCGATCGAGACTCACAAGTTTGCTGCCTGTAAACGGCAACAGAACACCCCGATAAACAGGTATGAAGTAACGCAGGAGATCAATATGCTGTATGAAAATCGATTTCTTTTCATGTCTTTGGCGATCGCAGGCTTAGCACTGGGCGGATGTACAGCGTCGGCTGACGGTGGCGTTCGAGAAGCGCATCGGGATATGACAGTCACATGCACGAGCACCGTCGCTTACGACGTAGGTGTCTGTCAGATCCTGGCTAACGCGAGATGCGAGGAGGGAAGAGCACAGTTGAGGGGCGTACTGTCCAGCACGTTCCTTCCAGCCAACAAGCTTTACCTCAACACGGCCCGATACAGGTGCCTTAGCGCTTAAGTGGCTTGATACCATTTTGGATTTTAGATTTTGGATTTTAGATTACAAAATACTTGTGAGGAGTCGCTTTCAGTCATCGATCTGCCCGATCTACAATTTAAGTTGGTATGAGATTGATTCGGATAGAGTCAACTCTTTTTCTAGTGCCATTCGACTGACGGATCGTAACTTTTATGCTAGCAGAGGTTTTTTGAATCACTGAACCACTAATGTAGAATCAGCAGTTCGTCCAAACTCTTCTGGTGCATACTGTAGGTAAACTTGCGCTCCAGGATAGAAAAATGTACCGGGTGTCACAGAACGCACTAAGTAATGAAGCTGATAAACCCCTGGTTCCAAACTGTCTGCGTATGCTATCACGCGATCGCGATGAATTGTCTTGAACCCAAGTTCCCAAGCATCGGCTTTTGCTTGTAATGCAGATGTCGCCGTTTGAAAACTCGCATCCACCGCTTCAAAACCTGCTGGTAAGGGGTCTGCGATCGCCAAATGATTCACAGCCCGATCTGTAATGACTTCCAAAGCAATATCAAAGACTTGCCCGGTGGGAACAGTCAATGGTTTATCATTAGCATATAAACCAACTTTTTGCAAGACTTTATCTTGATGTACCGGGCTAATTTCCCTGGTAACCCGCAAACCATTAAACCTTCCCGGTTGATTTCCTTGCAAGCGATAGCGATACGCAACCAGATAGTGCAATGTTCCTTGTCCGGATTTTTTCAGTTGTAAATCGTGACGCCCGCGAGGTAACTCAGCCATTGGAACCTTCACCTCTAAACTTGGATTGCGGTAACCTTCAAATTTTTGTTGTCCCAATTTCTTACCAGCCAATTGCACTGTAGCAGTAAAATTGGGCGGTGTTGGTTGCAGTTGGCTGTATTCCACCAAAGCCGTCAGTGCTTGAGCATTGTCATAATGAGTTTGCCATGTCCCATGACGACGTAACGCCAACAAACTTTGCAATAATTTAGCGATCGCTTCTGGTTTAGACTGCTGAGCAATAAACAACCGCAAAGCTTGTGCTTGTACAGCCGTTGGTGAATTCATCCATTCCCAGGAGCGAGGTAAACTGACAACTGCGTCACGACTTGTATAATATATACTCTGTTGCAATTTGCTCAATAGTTTTTCCGACTCATTCTGCCATTCTGGAAATTGGGATAAATACCGCGTCAGTTTCATCTGAGTCGATAAATCAAAAGCGCTGCGCTGACGGTAAATATCAGCGAGGAAAGTATTGCGCTTATCTCCTAATTCAGCCAAAGCCATCAAAGCGTTGAGTTGCAGTTGACTTTTACATGGCTGTTTTTTGCAAAATTCATACTGTCCTGGGTTTGCCAGTATTTTCTGCAAATAACTCTTAAGACGAGACACCATTGTTGAATCTACCAAACCTGGGAAAGACCGATCTGCTTTTGCAAGAGATTCAGCAGCATAGGAAGAAACCCAAGGGTCAGATTTTTGTTCTCCTGGGAAAGCAGCAAAGCCACCATCTGCTAGTTGGAGTTTTTGCAATCTCTCAAGAGCTTGGGATGCACGTTTGCTAGGATTAAACTCTGTAAATGTTTGACCGTATTTTTCAGACAAAGTTTGCAACCCAGCCGCAATGAAAAGTTGACTTGCCGCAGGTTCTGCAAAAGGAAAGTCATCATTTTCCCAAACCTGTTGTGCTGGTGCTTTCATCTCTGGTATGAGAGTACTCGCCAGATCGATATCTAAACCTCCCCCTTCAGAAAAAGTCTTTTTATCGATATTTAGGGGAATCTTTACCTCATTCTTCCCTTGAGCAATTGCGCCTGTTTCAACAACTTGTTCAGTTATTTCTAATTGCTGAATCTCCAAAGGAACTTCAAAAGCATCTGCTGATGTACCATTCAGTTGAGTGGTAAACCGAACCTTACCTTCTCCGACTCGACTTGCGACCATGGGAAAGCGATAAGCACGGGTAACTGCATCAGTCTGGGTTTGCAAAGCAGCAGATGTGGGGTTATTTTCAGCAAACTGAACTGTACCGCCCACTTCACCATTAATATTGAGAGTCCCGGTAGTTCCAGTATTGTTAGTCACTGATAAACCAGCTTGAAAGCGATCGCCGGGACGAGCAAACTGTGGCAATATTGCATTAGTGACTAATGGCTTGGTCGTGATAAAGGTTGCTTCCGAGTTACCAAAACGGAGATTTTCGTCAGTAGCGATAACCATCACTCGCCATGTCGTCAAGTTATCTGGGACTTTAAACGTTACCCGTGCTTGACCTTTAGAATCAGCGCTCGCAGAACCATTGTAGTACGCTAAAGCTTGAAAATCCCTACGAATGCGCGTATTTGCCGTACTTGCTGATAATCCACCGCCATAACCCCAGCCTTTGGGTTCAGCTAATGCTTGTTGTTCTACCACCACATTTTGGCGGTTATCGCTAAAGCGAGTCGATATCGGTTGTTCAGCATATACTGTAGTGACCAAATCCGGGGGACGATAACCAGAAAGCTGCAGCACCGCCTCATTAACCACCATCACTGTGAACTGTCCTTTGGTGGGATTTCCCTGGTGATCTTTAAGTTCCAGTTGTACTGTTTGTTCTGCACCAGGTTCGAGGGATGCTTGTAATGGAGTCGCTTGTACTTTTAAATACTTATCATCTAAGTTAACTTTAAAAGGAGCAAAACCAATCCTAGCTAAGTTACTTAGACTACCTGGTTCTACCTGGTTCAGCGGTTCACCCTGTCGTACCAATATAGCTTCAATAGCTGCATTGGGTAGCATTTCTGGCGTAACTTGAAATTGAATTTGCGGTGCGCCTCCTTTAACTGTGATAATTTTTTGATAGAGAGGCTTGTCTTTAATGACAGCAAAATACAATTCTCCTTCTGAATAAGGAGACTGAATCAGTACAGTCGCTGTTTCACCTGGTTTAAAAGTTGTTTTATCCAGCTGAATTTCCAAACGGTCTTTTTCTCTATTCCCCCAAAATACCGGATTGTCTCCTGTCACCCAAATTTGGATATCTGTTGCGCTGACATCATTTTTTGCAGCGCTAAAATTTGCTCTAATGCGATAAGAACCGGATTCATTGGGTTTTAGCGTTACGGATAGCGGTTTGTTTGTCGATCTAATTTCTGCTTTTTCTACTGTCTTATATTCAACTTGGTTTTTCCCTGTTGCACTTCCTTCTACTAATTGAGTCACGCTGCTATACTTCATTTGTTGAAGTTCCAACCATACCCGTTGACCTTCTCGTGGTTTTCCTGTATGGTCGGTCACAATAATCTCAAAAGGAAAATCTTTATCAGCTTCAGCAACAAAATTGCTTTTTAACCCGATGAATTGACGGCTTGGTAATGCTGTAAATGTTTTGGAATTTGCCACCGATAAATTGGAAACATCTGAGACTTGTACATCAACCCGGTAGATCGTTGGATAAGGCAAATCTTTTACCATCACCGTTTGACTGCTTTTCCCATTAGCATCAAGTCCTGCATTTGTTTGCAAAACATCGCTCGGTAAAGAAGGAGGTTCTTCTGGCCAAAACCACTGTCTCCCAAAAGTAAATTCCTCCCAACCTTTAGGAACAAAATTAGTCTGCTCGCGAGTCACAAAATATTTTGCTTGTCCTCCTTCTACAGGAGAACCAAATAAATATTGACTTGTAGATTTAGCTTCTATTGTATCATCAAGAAAAGCAAATTCTTTATCGAAATTCAGTTCAACTTTGAAATTAGGTGGATTAAACTCAGCAACGCGAAACTCTCCAGAAATTTCTTGTTGGTTTTTACCCTTAGCTTGGATTGTATAGTAGCCTAAAGGTTGAGTTTTTTTGATAGGTAACTCTAGAGAAAATGTCCCAAATTCATTGGTAGTTTTAGTCCCTAAATCTGTTTTTTGACCATCTGGATCTAGAAGAGTTAACTGGTAAGTAGCATTTTTATCCTGTTTGATTTCGCCATTTTGTAAGTAGTCAGCAAAACCAGTCAACCAAGCCTTTTCTCCAGGTTGATATAACTGTCTGTCGGAGAAGATGACTCCACGGGATAAAACTTTGCCATCTTCCCAACTTGCATCAACTCCGTAGCCATAAGCACCACTGTATTCTTCAGTACGAGCAAATGCCCAATCTCGATCTTCTCGTGCAATAACTAATAATAGAGGTTCTTTGGTAGAACTGCGATCGCCTGCAAAGCATTCTCGTAAATCGTCACGAGTGAGACGCAAAGTTCCATTTTCATCAGTTTTTCCAGAAGCGCAAGGTACGGGTTGAGGACGCGATTTTGTTTCTAATTTGGATTGATAGATTGCGATCGCAGCTGCTTTTACAGGTGAGCCATCAGAAAGATGGTGAACTCGAATTAAGCCAGACTCTGGAAACCACTGTGTAAAGACACCCAAATTTGTCATTTGAACCATACCATAAGTCGTCGGTTCTCGCCAAAGTTCTTTCCCATTTTCTTTATATGTATTTGTGCGTGCTTGTACCCCATAAGCCAACATCCCCGTAGCAGCACCCAGTTTTTCTCGTATGGGAACACTCACTTCCAAGGACTGATTTTTTTTCCCCGATACCTTAAAACTTTTCCACTCAGAAATTTTAGGTAATAAATCGTTACCTTCACCTTTAGGATAAGCCGAATTAAAATAAACCAAATCCGTTGGTTGAACAACTTGATAAGCTGCTTTATAATTAGAATCTGGCAGATTTACTGTAGAAATATTGAGTTTTAAATTCTTCCCTGATGGAAAAATATTCAACCCTTCAGGAACCCATATATCCCCAGCTAAATCGCCTGTTTCATACTTAACTGTCACAGGTTTACCCAGAGTTTGCCCAAATTTATCTTTAATATTTGCACCAAGAGTTATTGTATAAGTTGTTGAAGGTGTTAAGGCATAAGGATTGATAGTAATAACTTTTTCGCGATCGTTAGCTTGGATGAGTCGAGAAATAGCTTTTGGTGTAGGATTAATTTTAATATTTTCAATAACTGAATTTGCCACTAATTCATTATTAAATATAAGTTGAGGAGCACCTTGAACAAATCTCCCAGAAGTTCCGCTTGCATCTGGTTGACCGTAAAACTGAATTCCCTTAAATTCCAAAGGAGAATAAGTTGATATTTTACTCACAAAAGCTTGTTCGCTGGGTAAATTGCCATAAGCAGGAAGTAAACCAGGAGAAAATTCTAGACGATAATTCGTTGCTTTTTGTAAACTGTCTTGAGGAATGAGATTATAAATCCATTGACGAGACGAAGGGTCAAATTTTTCCAAAGGGTCTTGAGGTTCTG
This sequence comes from Scytonema hofmannii PCC 7110, assembly GCF_000346485.2. Classification (NCBI taxonomy): domain Bacteria; kingdom Bacillati; phylum Cyanobacteriota; class Cyanophyceae; order Nostocales; family Scytonemataceae; genus Scytonema; species Scytonema hofmannii. Next base: position 687,955 of record NZ_KQ976354.1, on the reverse strand, counting down.
AGGATTTTTCTTCTTTGGCTAATTCTACTTTAAACCGCGTACTCTTATTTTTGCCTTCTTCAAGAAGTTGTAAATGCGATCGCACAGAAGCTAAATTTAATTCCGTATTAGAAGTGAATTGTAACTTCTGCTGCAAATCAATTGGCTCGCTGTCATCTTTTTCAATTGGATTTTTACCAGGTAACCCAGTGAGTTTGATAAGTTCGGTATTAAAAGTCCAAGATAAATCTTGATCGAGACGGTGATTTTTTAAATCTGCCAAACCTGCTTTGAGCGTCACTTGAAATCGCGTTGCTTTTGGAAGGGCTTCCTCTACTTGAAATCCCACCATACGTGGTGTCAAAAATCGAAAATGACCGGGTATAGATGGTACGATTTCAAACTTTTGTAATAAACTTTGTTGTTCTGGGCTGTCAAGACTCTCAACTGGGATTAAAGCCTCTTTAAACCGGATGCGGATTTGGTTAAGAGATTCACTATCAGATAATGGGCTGATCTGTTCTATCCAGTCTGGTAACTGTGGTGGATTGAGTAAAGAAACCGAAGGAAGCTTCTCTTTTTTTGGGGCGATGCTGATAAAACCACACCCTGCTATTCCTATTAAAAGTGTCAGAGTAAGCAGAAAGTAAAGCAAAATTCTTTGGAACATACAGGGGTTAGGGGATAGGGGGTAGGGGCGCAAGGCATTGCGCCCATACAGTAAGAAGAAATTAACCGCAGATGGACGCAGATGGACGCAGATAAATTTGTATCTCAGCAAATTAGGAAACGCTGTAAGAAGCTACCGACCAGTTACTGATTAACAAAAATGAGAACCAGTACAGTAGATAGGTTTAAATTTCAAAAATGAAATAGGATTCCTATAGATATCTAATTCTCTCCCTTGTTTCCATAAAATCAATACAATTCTTAATTAATTTATGGATAGCAGAAATTTTTTGTATCTATGTAATGAGGTGGCAATAAACCGAATCATATTATAAAATGAAAGTTGATCTGAACTCCTTACCAATAACGAATGACCAATGACCAATGACTAATGACGATTAGGAGGCAATTATGTCCCAAACACCCTTAAAAATGACAGTAGAGGAGTATCTAACCTACGATGATGGCACAGACAAGCGTTACGAACTTGATTCGGGGGTATTGGTAGAAATGCCTCCTGGGACTGGGAATCATGAAGCAATCATCACGTTCGTGTTATTTCAGTTTATTTTGGAAAAACAAAGACTGGGACTAACATTAGAACCGCGTTCCAATGGTGTTGAAGTTATGATAGGTACACAAATTAGGCGTCCTGATGTATTGGTCATGACTCAACAACAAGCTGTGTCCATTGAAAAGAAATCAGCTATTCTTAGAACTGCACCACCACTCATTGTTGAAGTCGTATCTTCCGAATCTATTGACCGCGACTATAATATCAAAATATCAGAGTACGCCGCCTTTGGTGTTAATGAATATTGGATTGTCGATCCGTTAGAAGATAAAGTAACAGTCTGTTTGCTAGTTGGTTCAATTTATAATCAAACAGTATTTACTGGCAATCAAAAAATTGTATCGCAAAATTTTCCCCAAATTTACCTGACTGCTCAGCAATTACTAATGCCGAAACTTTAAGGCAAATCTGGACAAATTTTCACATCATTAAAACCTTTAAAATTAGAAGTGGTGCAAGCCAAGAAAAATAATGTATGTAAAAATCCGTATGGCTACTTTGCTGCTCATTCGATAAACGCTGTTATTGTTAAGGATAACTAAGAGTAAGGATGGGTAGTAATTAAATTGATGCTCATACCGGAGATATAGTTCTTAAGCTGCCCTGTGTGAAGACCATTCGATAAATGCTTTAGAAGAGGGAGAAAAAAAATCGTTGTCCCGAATACAAGAAACAGCCCTGGATTACGATGAACAACTGCGAACTTTCTTTTGTGAAGGTGAACAAGAGTCTATAAATCCAAACCAACCTAGACGGATGCGCTTAGAAGACTTAGTACTGCGTGTACGTACTTACTAATGCAAGTTCTGCCGAACGGCGAATCTCTTCTTTTGAAGGTATTCGTCCTGGCGATCGCGTTAGACAAACAGTAGCAATGATTACCTTAAAACCATCTGAGGATAATTCGCAGTTTACCATTAATATGGTTCAGTATAGTTCAGTGTAAAAGGTAAACCAAACTCTTTAGAAATTTGTATTAATTACCTTATCTGCGGCAATGCTCAATACTTCATCCATCCAAGCATTAATACTTTTACCTGCTTTAGAAGCTGCAATAAAAATTTTGCGGTGATTTTCTGGTGTTGTGCGAAAGGGAAGTTTTCCAGAAAAAGGTTTATCGGGTTCTTCCCCTAAGTCTTCACAAAAAGCAAGATAATCATCTACCGATTTCTGAAATTCTTGACGTGCTTCCTCGACTGTTTTCCCTTTAAATGTCACGACATCATTAATATCTAATACACGCCCAAAAATAATTCCTGCTTCTAAGTCAATTTCTAAACTTGCTGTATATCCTTTATAAGTCATCATAGTTTTAACTTTAAAACTTACTCATCATCATTTACTGATGTTTTTGGTTCAACACCTGCTTTGATTAAAAACTCTCGTACCGATTTAACTGCACCTTTATCAGTTTCCTTTTCTGGATGCGGTTCATGAAATACAGCTTTGACATTGTTTAATTTCACTCTCACCCGTGACCCTTGACCTTGGCGTATATCAGCACTCAATGCTTTAAATAAGTTTTCAATATCCTGCCAAAGAATATTTGCGGGAATCGGATTTGTAAAAATAGATTCCAAAACCTGACGCTGTTTGTTATTTAAATCCATTTAGCAGTCACAATTTATAATACATATGTTTTTTACCACATTAAAGTACATTTTTGTTTATGATATCATAAAACGATATCATAAGATGAACACCCTAGAGACGTAATATTCAGCAACAAAGACAGGCAGAGTGAACCCATCACCAGAAGAAACAACACAACTCCTGCAAAAAGCCGCCAAGTGCTACCTCAAAGCCGGATGGCTCACAGAAGCTTGTCGAGTGTGGGAGCAAATCGGTGACTGTTATTCAACAAACATTGCAGTTATTGGAAACTAGTCGATAATCATAAATTGTGTTGACTGTTAACTGTTAACAATCCTCAACTGATAAAACTTTTTTCTACTCTTAATCTGTTGACCGCGACTATAATATCAAAACAGCTGGTTATTAGCGATCGGCAATGAATAGCGAGAACTTCTCTAGTAAATTTGAAAGTGACATGGCTAGACTGGGATTGAATGACGTAGTTGATACTGTGAGATCAAGTAGGAAGACTAATTGCTATAGGTCAAAATAGTAAGCAAGTATACTATTTATTTCGAAATGGTAACATCGTTTGGAGTGTAGTTTTTTCTACTGGTCCAGATGAATTTGAAAATAGTCTACCAATCTTTGAAGCAAGTGTTCGTACATTTTCAATTAAACCCTAGAGCGCCGATACAGTAATCCTAAAAACCCGGTTTCTTAAAGTTGAGCCTACGAAATATCAAGCTTTGCAGGAGAGAGAAACCGGGTTTTTTGCCTCCTTTTTGAATACTGTACCGATGCTCTAGAAGTGATTGTGACCGTTAGAAGATGAAGTAACAGTCTATTTGCTAGCTGACTCAGGTTATAATCAAGGTGATTGAACAATTTTACTTATTCCTTCAATGACTTTAGCAATTGGGTAGGGCGTGCATCCTGTATAGCAGGCAATAAATTGGGATGACGAACGAACATATAATGCTCGTACTCGAACCAATGCATCTCCCCTTTCTCTTCGTTGCAAGATCTGCAAATCACCCAAAAATTTCTAAAGTCCATTGACAACCAGGGATACCGCGATCGCGGTAGTTTATGGTCGATTGTTCTACCACCACATTCCGAGAATCTATCTCCACAAATTGGACAATGCCAATCTGAATTATCTCTTGCCCAATCCTGACTTTCCTTAGTCGTTCCGCACCTGATGTCACCATTGATATATCGCCAGTTATCAAATTTCTTGTAATCCTCAAGATCCTGGCGAGTCAGTCGGTGATATCGCCTTTCGCCAATCTTGTCTGCTAACTCAAATAACTCTTCAAGCCCCTTGCCTTCAAGATCCACAGTATCCCTCGCTAAAGTTTAGTTGTTCGGTATGTCTTTTGATTGCGCTTCTGCCGAGATTTCTTAGTTATTGTGTTGCTATAATCAATAACCTCAATCTCAGTATCAGGAAATTGCTGCTCTATTAAATCCCCAATCTCAGCAACTTCCTTAGAAAACTGTTGGTTAAACTCTTCGATATCATTGCGAGTGAGATACTTATTGCCAATGCGATCGGCTTCTAAGAAAAGTTCCTCTAGAGTCATATCCTCAAATTGGGATTTCTCTAGAAACTCCTCAATTTTTTTATAAAGGTTGATGACATTATCCCATCCAACATTTTTATAGCCATTATCTTTTAGCCACTTCTGATGTTCTTTTTCGAGTTGGCTTCGATTCTTTGAGTTAGCACTTTGTACCTCACCGTAACTCATGCCGTTGAAATTTCTTTTTTGTTTTTTTGGGCTTGCCATTGGCTTGGTTCCTTATCCCAGTGTCCATTTAAATAGCCTGATTAAAGCTTTTCGGATCTCGTTATCTTCATATTGAAGAAGTGCTTTTGTATCTCTTGCCAACCTGAGTTTAATTTGATCGACTATGTTTTTTAAATCTCTGTTTTCTTTCTTCAATTGTGTATTGGCGTCTATAATCTCGTCATTTTGGGTAGTTAAGGTCTGAACTTTGGAAGATAGAAACTGATTTTTAGAAGCTAAGTTTTCAACTTCATCTTGAAGCTTTTTCTGTTCTTCCTCTAAAATCCTCTTTCTATTTTCAAGATTTGCCTTAGCTTCCTCTATAGATTCAATAGATTTTTCTAACTGAAGGTATTCTTTTTGTAAAGCCTCAAATTTACGTTCTGCTTGATTACGCGCCCTGGCGTAATTAGAATTATTACGTCCTAGAGTAGAGTTTTTGTCAGCATAAGAGCTAACAAGTTTTACAGCGCTGGGTTCACTCTCAAGGAGCTTGATTAATTTTTCGCACTCTTCCTTAGTCAGGGGCTGACTGATATTCTTATTGATACTAAATCTTTCTTTCAAAGTATTCTGAAACTCATCTTTGGATGCCATTAGTTATCTCCTAAAACATTGATAACTTGGTATTCCCGAACAGAGTGAATAAAATTTCCTGGCTTCATAAGAATTTTTATTTTAAAATAGCACAATTTTCAAATTTATACCTTTTTGCAACAAATCGCGGATTTCTTGCGCCATCGAAATCCAATACTGCAAGGGATTACAATAATTGAGGTGTCAGAACCCCGGTTTCTTTAAGAAACCGGGGTTCTAATTTCTGATTATCCAAGTAATTAGGACTTACGCATTGACAGAAACCGTCAGATATGATGTAAGCATTTTTAGCACCTCAACGTTTGATTGTTTAACGAATGAGACCAACATCACCCACCTTCGGGGCGCAATGCCTTGCGCCCCTACAAGTCTGAAACGACCATTATCCGTCGATGCATAGGATAGTCAATTTGTACAGTGCGTAAGTCCTAGTAATATTGAGCGTGATGCTAAATTTTTTCGACTCAATTGGAAGCTATATCAGTGACTTGTTTTGGTTGCAGAACCTTCGTATCACCCGGATAAGGTTTATCAAAACCCTTAGTGGCATACCAAATTATGCGATTGAGTAATACCATTTCTCGAAAACTAGACTACAGATGAAAAAAGGTTTGTAGTTACGCTTCAGCGCCAAAAGCTTTGGATGTGTAGTGTTAATTTAGAGAATTGGTATAAATTCTCATCTTGTTCATCGGGACTAAGGTTTGGCTTGCTAAACATCTCAGTTGATGCTTGCATCCAAGACTGCTGAACCTGATTCATCCCAACAGTAGATCCAGAATTTAGCTCATCTAGCGCAATCTGGTTTGGTACTACATCAAAAGGAGTCAGATCGGGAGAGTTGCTAAAGGCGTTGTACATCGGCGAGGCAAGAAAATCCATTTGATTCGCAGGAGGTAGCCCCAAAATCTGCTCAATTGTCCGTCGCATATCGATCTGCGTGTAGTAGGTGCTATCGACAACGCCACGCTTAGCATAAGGACCGATCGCCAATGCTTCTGTACGATGTCCGTCCACATGGTCTACGCCATTCTGGGAATCATCTTCCACAATGAAGATAGCACTGTCTTTCCAATAAGGACTGTTCAGCAGATTAATGAGATATTAAAGAGTCGTTAAATCAAATAGAAGACAGATTTTCTATTACAAACAAACTCAAAGAATTAAATGTTATAAAGGAATTCAAAAAATGTGTCAAAAATATGTATTCATACAGCTATGAGGTATCCTTTGCGATCGCAAAAAATGCTCTACAATATTTTTCAGCATAACATTGCCACGTGTAGGAATAATTTCGGGTAGACTTATCTGACATTTGAGGAAACAAGTTATTGACCCAATACTGCAAGGGTTGTTGGCAATTTCATAGTGTAGATGAAAGTAGGAAGCTGCTGAGACCAAGCAGCAGGAATCACCTCAACAACCCACCAGTTAAAGAGGTCGCGTTTTCCAGCAGAACCTGGAAAAATAGCATATCCTTCAAAACAGTCATCTAGAATTTCTAAAAGTGCTTCTCGTGCTTGCTCGGAATTAGCAAATGGTCTAGTTTGGCGGTGGTTCAGTCCAATTAACCCCAAATTACTCCAAATATAGCAATTCTCATCCGCGTGAGGTACAACTTCATCCGCGTGCATCTGCGTGTATCTGCGGTTCCATATTTCTCAGCATAACATGGTTACCATTCAGGCATTCTACCAAGTGCTGAGCCGCTTAATTAGATTTTGTGCTTGTTGATAACCCTTTGTATTTCCTTGTGATTGAAAGAACTTAGCTGCTAGCTGTAAGTCCTGAATTGTTCCGGGTCGATCTCCAATATTATAACGAGCACCAGCTCTGCGAAAGTAAGCATCTGCATAGCGGGGATTAAGTTGCAATGCCCGATCGAAGTTCAATACTGCGTTCAAATTGTCTCCGAGCTTATGTAGAAGAAGACCCCGATGATAATAGGCGTTGGCATCGTTAGGATTCAGGACTATTGCCTGGTTAAAGTCCTCTACCGCCCCCTTATAATCTCCACGCTGAAATCTGTCGCGTCCTCGGTTGAGAAAGTCAACTGAGTTGTTAAGGTTACTTTTTAAAGTGTCAGTACGAGTAGGTTGTGCATAAACAGATGGAGTCAGCTCACTGCTAAGTGCAGACAGACTAATGATTGTAATCGCCATGCAGCAATTTTTGTAAAAGTCGTAGTAGCCCACGGCATTTCCTCTTTTGTTGCCCAATATTCACGACTTTAACACAATCAGTACTAAGTATAATTTACACACTTTCAATAGGCAGTGATGGATCTCGAGACCACTCGTTCCAAGAGCTAAAATAGTTTCTCACATCTCTAATACCTGCTTCTTTAAGAGCAATTAGGGTATTAGAAGCTCTAGACCCTTTAAAGCAGTAAACGTATACCGTTGACTCTGGCGTGATGCCCACAGACTTACAAATTTCTAGGATTTCTTCAGAAGAACGGAACATCAGAATTCCAGAATGGGACACCATCATCCGATACCACTCAATCCAGACTGCGCCAGGAATTCTACCTTTACGCGGACAAAAGTCAACTTCATAAGGGGAGGAACTCACTCCCATCCACTCATCAGTATCTCTGACATCCAGCTTGATAATTTCAGGGCGATCGAGAGCTTGCAACATCTCCTCCGTGGTGACCATCATTGAGGAATCTATGTTGATAGAAAACGACTTTTTATCACGATTTGGAACTTCTGCGGTAGTCGGCAATCCGGCGGCTAACCATGCTTGATAACCACCATGTAGAACAGAAACCTGAGAACAACCTAAATACTTGAGCAAAAAGTAACCTCGGCAAGACTGTCCATAGCCAGAGTTCATAGCATCTTCATAGATGACAATCTGTTCCACACCTGAGATCCCAGCTGCACCTAAACTGGCTGCAAAATGCGATTGCAAGCTCAATAAACCCAATGGTGTAGAAGCCGCCAAATAAGTAAAAATATCGCGAATATTGACTGCTCCAGGAATGTGGGAAACTGCATACTCTTCAGAAGTACGGGTATCAATTACAATAGTTGATTTTTGCGGCAAAATCTCAGCTAGTTTTATGGGTGTGAGCAGCGGTTTTACTTCCATTTCTGCTTTTCTTCTTGACACGGCAATTCCTATAAACAAGCACCACATAATTTTAGAATTTGGCGTCGAGAGTAGATGTTAGCGAAATGCTTTTTTAGTAGACATTTCCAGAAATTAATTATGCGTTACCCAAAAGTCTTGGTAGGGGCGCAATGCCTTGCGCCTTTACATCTTTTCCACGCCTATGTCTATGACTATCGGTAAAGCTTTGTTTATTGTTACAAATTTGATATATTTCCCGATCTATTTGTAAATGTAAAGCAAAAATTGAAATAGATCTTTGCAAAGGATTCACGGATGAGACAAGCTTTGCCGTTGCTTACCCAGATGAAAAAGAAACTGTGGCATCAGTTGAATCGCAGAACTGGCAAAGTGATCTTAGCGTTGCTACTGATATGCGTGACAGTGCGATCGCTCCCATATTTAGCACCCATTCGCGCCGCCGATATTGCTCAACAACAGCTGGCACTGGAATTTACAGACCGGAATGGGCTACCATTGGGAACATTGCTAACCCGCGACCAAGAGCACACATCTGTAGTACCATTGAATCATGTTTCTGCTCTTTTTATCCAAGCTATTTTAGCTGCAGAAGATGGAGACTTTTATCATCACGGAGCATTAGATTTAAAAGCCGCAGCCCGCGCAATTAAAGATGCAATCTACACCAGAAAGATTGTTTCCGGTGCTTCCACAGTTACCATGCAGTTAGCAAGGATGCTAAATCCAGTTCCTCGTACTCTGTCAGGCAAAGTTCAAGAAATTTGGCTTTCCTGGCGGTTAACAGCAGGAATGAGTAAAGACGAAATTCTTTCTGCATATATCAACCGTCTGCCAATGGGAGGGAACATCTATGGTATAGAAGCAGCAGCTCGTACCTATTTTTCCATACCAGCGAGTGACATCAATCTTGCTCAAGCTAGCCTCCTTGCTGCTATTCCCAATAATCCCACTTACTTCGATCCACTTCAGCATTATCCACGACTGAAGCAACGCCAGAAATACGTCCTTCATCGTATGGAACAAGACGGATATATCAATCCCTCTCAAGCAAAACAATCATACACTGAAGAAATTGTGTTTCAATCTCGTCAACGGGGAATTATTGCTGCACCGCACTTTTTGTTTTGGTTGTCTGCTCAACTTCACCCAACCCCTCCCCGCACTCCCCGTCAGGACAAGCAGGAGTTGAAATCTAACCAAATCCTGACGACTATAGACCGTCCTTTACAGCAGTTTGTAGAAGCACAGGTCCAGCAGGTTATTTCTACCCTAGCCAATAACAATGTTCATCATGCAGCTGCTTTGGTCATTGACAACCATACTGGGGAAGTTTTGGCTTATGTCGGGTCGCCTGACTACTTTAATGAAGCTAAGCTAGGACGCAATGATGGAGTACAAGCACTGCGTCAACCTGGTTCTACTCTCAAACCATTTCTGTATGAGTTGGCTTTGGAAAAAGGTGTCATCCTCCCCAATACAATCTTGGCAGATGTACCCGCTCACTACGCAATTCCTGGAGCAAAACTTTACAGCCCCACAGATTATAATAAAAGTTTTTTGGGACCAGTGCGGGTGCGTATCGCTTTGGCGAATTCTTTGAATATTCCAGCGATACGGGTGTTGGAAAAGGTGGGTGTAAAAACTTTTCTCAATCGTCTTCACCAACTAGGCTTTGAACACCTCACCCAGTCAGCAGAGTACTATGGGCTGGGGTTAACTCTGGGTAGTGGCGAAGTCAGTTTGTGGGAATTAGCCCGTGCTTACATTACTATGGCACGACAAGGAGAAGTTACGCAGCTACTGACTACAGTTTCTCAATCCCCACTCCCCACTCCCCACTCCCCACTCCCCAATCCCAAAGCTTCCAATTCCCCACTCCCCACTCCCCACTCCCCACTCCCCTCCCCCACAACATGGCAACTTATAACCGATATGTTAAGCGATCGCCATGCGCGTGCAACTGCATTTGGTATAGATTCAGTCCTGAATTTACCGTTTCCGACTGCTGTTAAAACTGGTACTTCCTCTAATTTTCGCGATACTTGGACGGTGGGATTTACGACTGACTACACTGTCGCGACTTGGGTAGGCAATTTCGATGGCGATCCCATGCGTCAGGTTTCTGGCGTGACTGGCGCTGCACCATTATGGAACCGAATTATGTTATACCTGCATGAAAAGCGAGAACCTGTAGGTTTTACTCCTCCAAAAGATATGGTACAACTCCCTATTTGTGCTGTTTCTGGGTTAAAACCAACACCAGATTGTTCTTCAGTGGTACAGGAATATTTTTATCCAGAAAACGTCCAAGACTACCAGCGCCAAAACCAATTTCAATTGTCCCACGAGTATGATGATTGGTTGGCAAAGCAGGAGCAATCTGGGTTGACTTCAAGTAAGCTTAAAATTGTATCCCCTCATCAGGGGGATTTGTTCTTGCTGCATCCGGGTGATGAAGTAAAACAAAGACTGGAGTTCAAATTAGCAGGGACATCGGAAGCAACCGTAGAATGGTCGTTGAATGGTGAAAAGCTAGCGACGGATTCTTCTGGTTCTGTCTTTTGGACTCTGCGTCCTGGTAAGTGGGTATTGGAAGCAAGCAGTGGTGGAATGAGCGATCGCATAACTTTTCAAGTAGAGTTTGCGACTCTTAAGCCTACACGTCGGGGGTTTTCGGTAAGCTTATCCCACCGCTTTTAGCCCTTTCATAAAGGGAGTGTTTGCGGCACTCCCCAAGCGCAAAACAAGCGTTGCCAAACAGCTTATTTGCCTATAGCTTCTCCTTCACGACGGGGATCTGCGCCGCCGACCAAACCCATATCGGTTAGGGTAATGGCATGGGAACCACTCGTTTGCTCTACAACTTGCACCGAATGACCGAGTGATTCTAAACCAAGCTTGAGATCGGCAACATTTGCAGTACCTGTCTCCAATTCTGTCGAACCATTGCGATTGCCGAAATTTGGCAATGCTACTGCTTGCTGGCTATCGAGTTTCCAGTCCAAAGCCGCAACTAGTGCCTTAGCAACGTAGTTGATAATTCTTGCACCACCAGCAGAGCCAACCACCATGACTAGCTTGCCATTTTGGTCGAATACCATCATAGGAGCCATTGAGCTTCTGGGGCGCTTTCCTGGTTCTACGCGATTGGCGACAGGTTTGCCATCACCTGTTGTGGGTGAGAAAGAGAAATCTGTGAGTTCATTGTTGAGCAAGAAGCCTCGCACCAGTAATCTTGAGCCAAAAGCATCTTCAATACTAGTAGTCATCGACACCGCGTTTCCGTAGCGATCGACAATTGCAAGATGGCTGGTGGAGGGAAACTCTGGGGAATCATCTTTTCCCCCCACAAATGCAGCCTGTAGAGGTAGCTCACCAGGTTGGGCTTCAGTCAAAGCACGCTCAAGACTGATGAGTGCTGCACGTCGCTTGAGGTATTCTGGGTCGATTAATTCGTTAGATGGCACTGAGACAAAATCTGGATCGGCTATGTAGAATCCGCGATCGGCATAGGCAAGCCGTCCGGCTTCCGCGAAGAGATGGACTGCCTCTAATGAAGCTGGCTCCAAGCTTGCCAAGTCGAAGTTTTCGAGGATGCCGAGAATTTGTAACACAGTCAGACCCCCAGAGCTAGGAGCTCCCATACCGCAAACCTTATAAACTCGGTAAACTCCACACACTGGTGGTCGTTCTATCGCTTGGTAGGTTGTGAGATCGGTGGTTGTTAAGTCGCCTGGTATGTCTGCCTGTTGTACTGTGGCAACGATATCTTTAGCAATTTCACCCTCGTAAAAGGCATCAGCACCTCGTTTGGCAATTTGGCGCAGTACCTGAGCGTAAGGTTGATTGACAAGTATGGTGCCGACGGGCTTGGGAGTACCATCTGGTTGAAAGAAGTAATTCTTAGCTGCGGGAGTACGCTGGAGATACTGTTCTGTTCTCAGTAGAGTGTACAAGCGTGGTGAGAGGGGGAAGCCTTGTTCAGCCAGTTCGATCGCAGGTCGAAAAAGTTTCTTCCAAGGTAGCTTACCATGCTTCTTGTGTGCCATTTCTAGCATCCTGACTGCCCCAGGCACGCCTACAGATTTTCCACCAACAACAGCATCGTAGAACTGTAGCGGTTTGCCATCTGCATCCAGAAAACGGTCTGGTTGAGCTGCTGCTGGTGCAGTTTCCCTACCGTCATAGGTACGAAGTTGTTTAGCTTTGGCATCGTAGTAAACTAAGAATGCCCCTCCACCAAGTCCAGAAGACTGCGGCTCAACCAAGCCAAGGACTAATTGGATCGCGATCGCCGCATCAACAGCACTTCCTCCAGCGCGGAGAATGTCACTACCTGCTGCTGATGCTAGAGGGTTAGCTGCTACTGCCATATACTTCTGAGTGATAACAGCTTCGCGCTCAATACGACCACTACCTGCCTCGGGTGCATCTTGTGTACGCGCCAGCGTAGGGTGCAAGAGGGCGGTTCCGACGGCAAGAGCCAGCAAACCAATACGCCAGCGAACTTTACGTGCTATAACCACAGAGAATACCTTGATTTGTATACTTTTCCAAGTACTATTAGACCATAGAAGCTGTCAATTAACCCTCTTTTATGACTCTTGGGCCGCCGCCAGCAACTGACCCAACTTTCCACAAAATCTACGCGCCCAAGATGGTATTAGGGACTTCCAAATAAAAAAATGTCCCAAAATTTCTTGTGGTGCGGGCATCTTGCCCGCCCTTAATCAGAGACGGGCGTCCTTAATCAGAGACGGGCGTCCTTAATCAGAGACGGGCCTTGACGCCCATCCCACATTCCGGGGATAAGTTATTTTTTGCAGTTCCCTTATTTCTGAGCAAGAATCTGTGTGATTTCTGCATTTGCTAGTGCAACATCAGGTTCGCGTTGGATAGCATTGTAGTACTTTTTCTCAAAGGTATTACCATCTTCTGCAGGTGTCAGCAACGTGCGAGTACTATCAAGCAGACTTTGAGCATCGTCCAGGGTGACTGGTTCATCTGCATGAAGGGTTTCATCAATCTCTACTACTAACATAGAGATGTTACGCAACCAAGCAAATTGCTCGTCAGAGATGAGGAGTTGTAGCAGTTCTCCTCTAGAAACTCGCCCACGGACTTGCTCGTAAGTCGTGCGTTCTGTGTCAAGCAAGATTTTGTGTAGGTCGAGGAGTTTGTCACGCAGAACGGACAAACGTTGAAGTGTTGGTTGTAAAAGCGTGTCAGACATTAATAGTACCCATCCTTCCGTTATGATAATCTGCAAATGCTTGCTCAATTTCCGCTTCGGTGTTCATGACAAACGGTCCGTAGCGAACAACTGGTTCATTAAGAGGCACTCCGCCAATCAGCAGCACCTCTAGTGGCTCTTCTGTGGATGAATTTGCGATCGCTACCTCTTCGCCATCTTGGGCAAAAAGAACCATCTTTCCATCCTCACCTCGTTCAGAATCTGCACCGAATGCTCCTTCACCTTCAAGTACATAGGCAAAGGCATTATAATCTCTCGGCACGGGCTGAACTACTGTTGCACCTGGTTTAAGTGTGAGATGCAAGTACATAATGGGTGTTTGCGTTTCAATGGCAGCATTGACACCGAATGCACTTCCAGCGATGACTTTCACTACTACCAACCCGTCGTGCGATCGCGCTGTGGGAATGCGTTCAGCAGGAATATCTTGATAGTGAGGAGGCATCAACTTACTGCGCTGCGGCAAATTTACCCATAACTGTAGCGCGTGTAACCGCCCACCAGTGCGAGCAAACTCCCGTTCCGGCATTTCTGAGTGAACGATCCCAGATCCTGCTGTCATCCATTGCACATCACCGGAATTTAATCTTCCAGTATGTCCCAGCGAATCCTTGTGTTCCAAGCGTCCCTGTAACAAATAGGTCACCGTCTCAAAACCTCGATGAGGATGATCCGGTGCTCCCTTAGCTTGACCGGGCGCAACTTCAACAGGGCCTAATTCATCTAAAAGTAGAAACGGATCGAAATCTGAAAAAGTACTTTTTGGAAAGGGACGGCGCACAACGATGCCTTCACCCTCCAACGTTTCGACGCTGCTGATGATCCCTGCAACCGTTCGCCGTTCTTTGCTGAGGTGTAAGGTAGCCATGCAGATCTCCTTTAAAGTACTATACTTTATATATGATTAATCATATATTAGCGCAAGCATATATAGATCGTAACAGTGTAATTAAACGAACATCATTATTCGGTAAACCGTATTAAGCTACTACTAGTTGATACTTCCTAATTTCAACCTAATCTTCTCTTTATCATTATTTTTGACAACTTGTTAAATTGCAGAAATATAGTAGAGATGTTATGCACAAGTTGCAAATCCTTTCCTAACTCGCTATCCTTCAAACAGTTACCTGAGAAAGGGAGAAAACTGAGATGTCAACCAACATTTCTGTCGAGGAACGTCTCGCAGTTGTTGAGGCTGCAGTCATTGAGTTACAAAAGCAGTTAGCTGCTTCTGAATCCACTAATTGGTTACAACAAGTTACAGGTTCGTTCAAAGATGAGCCAGCCTTTGAAGAGGTTTTAGCCTATGGTCGAGCGATTCGTCAGGCAGATCATCCCCTTATAGATACAGAAGTTGAGCTATGAAATATCTGTTGGATACCGATCATCTCAGCATTATCCAAAGGGAAATGGGGCAAGATTACATGAACCTATTGAATCGGATGGCTCAACATCCGATTTCAGCTTTTTCTGTGTCAATGGTTACGTTTCATGAACAGATTCTTGGTAGCCATACTTATATTAATCGCGCTCGTAATTCCAATGAGATCGTCAAAGGTTATGAAATGATGGCTCGAATTCGGAGAGACTTTACAGTTTTGCCAGTTATTCCATTTGATAGTGCTGCCGCAGCAATGTTTGATAGCTTGCAATCTCAAAGAATTCAGCTAGCAACGATGGATTTACGAATTGCTGCTACCTGCCGCTCTCGTGGATTAATCTTGCTAACACGTAATAATCGAGATTTTGGTAAGGTGCCAGAGCTAAAGATAGAAAATTGGACAATAAGCAAGACTGGTGGGGCAGATTAGGGCGAGCGCTTCATAACTAATTGGTGCAATGGGCAGTATGAAGATCTTAATGTGGTTGCACAACTTATTACTAACCATACTTCATCTGTGCTGATGAACCACCCCACCGTTAAATTATCATTTGTGTCAGTTTAGCTAAGGTGTAAGGTAGCTATGCGGTCTTTCTCTAAAGTACTATACTTTATATATGATTAATCATATATTAGCGCAAGCATATATAGGTCATGACAGTGTAATTAAACGAACATCATTATTCGGAAAACCGTATCATGTCCTTGGCACACGCAATTATGGGTCTACTTCAGCAAGAAGAGATGACTGGCTATGACCTCAAAACAAGCTGCTTCGATCGCACCATTGCCCATTTATGGCAAGCCGACCAAGCACAGATTTACAGAACTTTGGATAAACTGGAAGAACGGGGTTGGATTAGCTGTACGGTTGAGATTCAACGCGATCGCCCAAATCGTAAAGTTTACCGTTTGACGGAAGCAGGAAAAGCGGAATTCACAAGATGGCTTCAAGAACCGCACCCTTTACCAACTGTGCGAGATCCCTTACGCATTCAGATGTTTTTTGCCGCTCAGTTACCGGATAATGCCATCATTAAACTGTTAGAGCAACAACGAGCAGCGCGGTGTGAAAAACTAGAGAAATGTAAAGCGATCGAGCTACCACTGCTTGACAACCTTTCCAACAATCGCCAACAAATTCTGCAAAGGTTAGTACTGGAGCTAGTGCTACGGCAAGAGCAGACTTATATTGATTGGTTGGATATGGCAATTGAGGTCATCCACCTGATTGATAGTAAATCATAAGAGGAATGCGATCGCCAGCCGCATGGTATAAAGCTCGTGATTCCCTCAGCCGTAAATATGCTTACCAATGCTTATGTATATCAGTCCGATCTAGGACATTTACATAGAAATTACTTATAGAGTCCGTATAATAAAACAGTTAAATATCAGTAATTTGGCTAAAGTTTTACTTTGTAATGTGTAAATCTTTAAATTTGTGCTCTTTTACGTACAGTATACTGATTACCATGGATATCAGAAGATACATTATAGTGATTTTTTATCAGGGCAATATCAGGGCAAAAAGCAAGTACTTTTTCTAATATCAAATTTACCAGGCTGCACTAAAACAGATACAGGAAATTAGAATCATTTATCTAATTCACAAATAACGAGTTGGTAGCTGAGTAGTCATACTGGCTACTGAATTTCTGCTATCTATTTTCTAGTAAGGCAAATTAATGACGGAAACCATCAATCCTACACCTGGTTCTATTGTGACCAGTCGCGATCGCCAGTGGGTTGTCATACCTTCAGAAAATCAGGAGGTCGTTCGTTTGCGTTCCTTAAGTGGGAACGAAGACGAAATTGTGGGTATTTATCAAAAGCTGTGGGAGCAAGGACTAGAAACCATCAAACCAGCAACTTTTCCTTTACCAAAAAGCGAACAAGTCAAAGACCATTCCGCCGCCTTGTTATTGATGGATGCAGCGCGGATGCAACTTCGGAGTGGTGCGGGACCGTTTCGCTGCTTGGGACGGTTATCGCTTCGTCCGCGCCCCTATCAGTTAGTTCCTTTATTGATGGCGCTGAGATTGGAGACGGTGCGGCTGTTGATTGCGGATGATGTAGGAATTGGCAAAACCATTGAAGCCGGGTTAATTGCACGGGAACTTTTGGATCGGGGTGAAGTCAAGCGAATAGCAGTGTTGTGTCCGCCTCACTTGTGCGATCAATGGCAGCAAGAATTAAGGGAAAAATTTCATATTGATGCAGTCGTTATACGTTCCGGTACGGCTTCCCAGTTGGAACGCAACGTACCAAATAATACGTGTATTTTTAGTTATTATCGTTACATTATTGTAAGTCTCGATTACGCAAAAGCAGAACGCCGTCGTGCTAGTTTTATCGCTCACTGTCCGGATTTAGTGATTGTGGATGAAGCACACACTTGCGCCCATCCTCATACAAAAACTACATCCCAACAGCAACGCCACCAACTCGTTCAAGAAATTGCTCAAAAACAACAACGGCATTTACTTCTGCTGACTGCAACTCCTCATAGTGGTATTGAATCAGCTTTTTTGTCACTGCTAGGGTTACTCGTACCGGAATTTGAAAGTTTTGATTTAGACTGCTTAACCGAGAAAGAACGAGACAAATTAGCTAGCCATTTTGTTCAACGACGACGGGCGGATGTGAAACTGTGGTTGGGAAATGAAACTCCTTTTCCAGAACGAGAATCACAGGAACAACATTACAAGTTATCGAAGGAGTATAAAGAACTATTTGAGGATGTCTATAATTTTGCTCGTGGATTGGTAAAAAATACAACAGCCGACATGAGCCACGCCCAACGTCGAGGAAGGTATTGGTCGGCGTTGGCGTTAATTCGTTGCGTCATGTCTTCTCCTGCGGCTGCAATAGCAACTTTAAACCGTCAAGTTGGGAAAGGGGATGGCAATAACTTACTGACGGAATTAGACGAAGGCTTGATGAGTGCTTACGTTTACGATTCCACAGAACAAGAACAGGCTGTTGATGCATCGCCGACTGTGGTGATGGAACAAGGACAGCAAAGTTATAAGGATGCAGACAAAAAGAAACTGAGGGCTTTTGTACAAGCTGCGGAAAAGTTACGAGGCGATAAAGACCAAAAATTGCAATCTTGTATCGAGACAGTGGAGTCTTTGCTTTCTGTTGAGATGAATCCGATTATTTGGTGTCGGTATATCACCACAACTAATTATGTTGCAGATGCACTCAAGCAAAAACTGGAGAAAAAACACAGTCAGGTGAGAGTTATTGCTATTACAGGAGAACTCTCGGAAGATGAACGGGAAATCCGCCTTGAAGAATTGAAATCTTATCCCCAACGTGTACTAGTTGCTACCGATTGTTTGAGTGAAGGAGTGAACTTACAAACACACTTTAATTCAGCAATTCACTACGATCTACCTTGGAATCCCAACCGTTTGGAACAACGGGAAGGACGTATAGACCGCTATGGACAAACAGCAGAGCAAGTGAAATGTTGTTTACTTTACGGTCAGGATAATCCCGTAGATGGAGCAGTCTTAGAAGTTCTCATCCGCAAAGCCGTACAGATTCACAAGACTTTGGGAATTACCGTTCCCGTACCCATGGATAGTACTACTGTAGCAGAGGCGGTGTTTAAGTCTTTATTTGACCGTGCAACTGATGCTGTTCAGCTATCTTTGTTGGATTTACTGTCTCAAGAAGATTCTTCTGTTGAGCAAGTTCACAACAGTTGGGATAAAGCTGTAGAACGGGAGAAAATTAGCCGGACTCGTTTTGCTCAACGTGCTATCAAACCAGAACAAGTCCAACAAGAGTTGGTTGACTCGGATAGGATTTTAGGGGCTGAGGAAGATGTCGAAAGGTTTGTGAAGTTGGCATGCGATCGCATGAATATTTCTTTTACCAAGAAAAAACAAGGTTGGTCACTCCCAGAAATACCGAGTTTTCTCAAACTATCTTTAGGAGACAAACCGCGTTTGCTAACCTTTACAACCCCTGCACCGTTCGGCGTGGAATACATTGGGCGGAACCATCCTTTAGTAGAAGGTTTGGCAAGTTACATTTTAGAAGAAGCACTTTCCAACACTAAAGAACCCATAGCAGCCCGGTGTGGCTTTACTGTAACAGATGCCGTACAAAAGCGGACAACGTTGTTATTGGTTAGGTTGCGACATTTGTTAGATTCGAGACGTGGTGTAGAAATACGCGATAAGCCGGGTACGGCTTGCGCTAAGAGCGATGCTGCCAAGCAGCCGCTTCGCGAACGCACATCTATGTTAGCAGAAGAATGCGCTGTCATTGGTTTTACCGATTCCCCATCGAATCCAACTTGGTTATCGCAAGAAGAAGCAAGGTTATTGTTAGAGCAAGCAATTCCGGTGAGTGACATTAACAAAGCTTCTAAACAGAGAGAAATTGCGGAATTGTTGGAAGAACTAGAAGAACTACAACCCGGTTTAGAACAGTTTGCTCAACAAAGAGCGCAAGAACTTTTACAAAGTCACAGGCGAGTTAGAGCAATTACTAAAGAAGGACAAGTTCGGGTTACACCGCAATTACCGATGGATATATTGGGTGTTTATGTTCTACAGCCCGGATAAAAGTAAGGAATATCCGCTTGTGTTAAAGATATATCCTCTTGTAATACAGAAATATCCTCTTGTGGTACGGGCGTCCCCGCCCGTGCATTCAAGAACCCTACAAATGTGGTCTATTAACCTGAAATTGCTATAAGCCTAACCAACAAACTTACATATAACATTAATTTAAATATGAAATCGACTTTACTCTCTAGTTGTGACTCTATTGACGTGACAAAATCAGATTGAGAAGATTTAGGGAGCGAGAGTTAAGAAAGTAATTTGCTTTAAACAAACTGCGACGAATTTGTGCTAAATCGTAACTTTTAAAAATTACCCAAGGAAAATCAGGGTAACCATTACCAATGGGAAGAAAATCATTAGCAGGGTACAAAGCTTTAATATAACGCTCTAATAAAATACGAAAATCATAACTCATAGGAGAATTTTCATCTCCTATAAATGAGGATTGAAGAATTTTATCCTTTAACAAAAAATGTATGGGAATAGCTAAGTATTGATCGCTAAAATTACTAGAGTCGCTTATTTGCTGAGTGTTACCCTCATTTTGTAGTAAATGTTCTATAAAATCGATGGTAAACAAAATTTCATTTTTGATATTTCCTGAATAATCACCTTGACTGATATTTTTTAGTGCATTCCTAAAATTAGTTGTTATATAAGAGCGAATTTGAGAATAAGGATCTATACTGTAACGTGATGTTACAGTATAATTATTCATTGGAATAATCAACAATGAACCATCCATGTAAACCTGTGGGTTAAGTTCTATTTCTAACAATTCCGCCATACAGGAACATTGGTCAAATAAAAAATCTACTCCTAGCTCTAATAAGGACAGCAAGCTAATTTTTTTTCTAGCTTGCTGTTGGACAACAGAAGAATTAGAGACGCGAGGAGGTTGAATTAGAAACTCAGATGACTTAAATAAGGTAGACAGATTTTCAAAAACAAGTTTAACGTTCAGGTCATCTGGATGCAATCGCTGGTGACTTCGTAGTAACTGCATCAAAGATTTAATCCGAGTGCTGAAAGTCTCCCCGCTTGAATATATCGCTTTACCACCGACGGGAATCATAGCTATGTTGCGTCCACCTAAATTTCCAGCGCCCAAAATTCGTGTCATTACTGCTGCTCGCAACACGAGTAGAGAACCTATTAAATTCGCGGCGCGGGTGCTGTTACTTTGTTGATTATTAGGTGTATTTGTAAAAACTTGTTCAATAATGTAAACTGTTATTTTCTTACAAGCGCGATCGTTATTTTGTCCCTCACCAAACTCACCTCTACCTCTATAAATTACCTGAATGATCTCCATCAGGTTATTTTCTATCTGAAATCTTGGTAGTTCAACTATTATATGTTTAGCATGGGGAAAGGAAATACCACGAGCCGCAGATGATGTCATAAACACTACCCGCACTTGATTCTTGCATTTGAGTAGCGTTTCCATATCAGTTACTTGGGAATGTATCTCCAAATAAGTCTCATTTTTCTTGAACCAAGACAGTTTCTTTTTTACTAGGGAAATTAATTGTCTCAGACGTTGTTTATCCTGGATATAAACAATTAATTGTCCTAACTCTGGTTGATTAACATAGTGGATTATTTCGTTTATTAAAGCTTCATCTCGTACTGATTGACCTAGTTTAATTTTAACGGAACCATCGTCATTGATTTTGTTTACTTCAAAGAATACTTTGTAAGTTATATCAATTTGTTTTGCAGGAAATGAATTAACATTAATAATAGCAGAATCGACATTAGATTGCGCTACAGAATAATTATCAAAAGATAAATAACTGACTTCCAATGGCTCTTGCTCCTTATCAACAAAAAAACAATAAATTTTATCTGGTTCCGCTTCCTTTGTACCAAGATGTGGTTTAACAACATCAATACCTGTAAGAGAAGCATCGGCAACAATTAACTTTGTATTAAAACCGTATGAATGGTCAAATAGCTCAAGTTTTTTTCCTAACCATTTCTTCATAGAGTGAAACCACTCAACTCCAGCATTGTCACCTGTTACTTCATCAATCATAACAATAATATGTTTCAGGCGTGAAGATAATTCACCCATTAACTCCGGTATTATCTCACCATTATTTGTAACTGAACGAAATAGTCTCTCGAAATTATCTAATGAGTCACCTCCACTATTCAATTTGCGGAGCGATTGAGTTGAGCTAGTAATGACAATTTTATTTTTTTGCTGTTTGATGAGAATATGACCTGCTTCACATAAACTTCTAATAACTCCGGTTCCGGATTTGTTATTATAACCGAGTAAAGAGCGAGACTGACGATTTATTAAATTTTTTCGGTTAGTGTTCAGTTTTTCATCATATTCTGCACCACAAAAAGTTACCCCTAAACTTTCAAAAGTTTGATTATTGCTATTAGAATAGTATCTCACTGTGGGCTGGTTATTATTGGCAGCAATCAGAGCACGACTTGTGGAAATACAAAACAGGTCATCAGCGAACAAATGACCTGTTTTTTTATCTTTAAATTTATTAATCGTGTCTTCGTTCACAGAGAGACGTGGACTAATGTAGAAAAACAGGAAACCCTCGTCAGCATGTTCGCGTAGAAAATTCACCACAGCTGTTGTTTTACCAATACCTGGATTACCAGTTAGAAATAGATTACGATAATTACCTGACAGATATTCCTGAATTATTTTTGCGTGGGCATCTATTAAAGAAATTTCCTCAGTTAGATAGTATTTTGAACTGATTGAAGAAGCTAAAAAGTCTGAAGGATTATTAAAATTTGTTAGTATTTCACTGAAACATACAGTTTTATCTTCTTGACAATTAGTATCACATAATGAATCTACAAATTGGTTGACTTTTTGTTCATGAGAAAGTGGCTCTGGTTGAGAGTTTTCTATTAATTTTTCTTTTACCGAAATTCCTACTTGCTCAAGCGAACGTGAGAAACAATATACAGCATTTCTTTTAATTAAATTAAGCATCTTAAAAAGCGTCTGCTCATAAGTATTGATGGAATTTTCTCTATCGGACTTTTGCCGTCCCTTCATCGATTTATATGCATTGGCGCAAAGGTCAAGAATGTGAAAGTCCTCCCGAATAACATTTAAGGTGCTAATTCCTCGTGTCGTGTAACCTATTGCTGTTACTTGTACAGTAGCATCCTTGGGTATTTTATTTTCTGACTCAAGAAATTTGACGAAACTGGCTGAGTATGATGCTGCCTGTACCAACTTAACAAAATCTTTATCGTAATAAGAAAAAGCTGTAAGATAATCCTGAATATATTGCCCTATTAATTGCTGATTAGTCCCTTTTTGGGTGTCAAGTTTTAATTTATGATAAACACTTTTGGACATTAAATAACGCAGTTCTGCTTTCAAATATGCAAGAATAGACGAAGCGCTTGATAAATTCCACAACTCCAACTGTTCTTCTTCATGCCTTGATTCATCATTATTTTTTTGATAATTTAATTCATTATTTTGATTATTCTCCACAGTAAAGGCGGACAAATCAACACAAACAATGTAATATTCCTTGTTTTTTTCTCCATCTTTCGACATCAACATCAATGTATCTGCTTTTAAAAATTCTCCTGTTTTGGCATATTGATTTATATATGATGTAACCCGATCAGCGGTAATATCAAACTGCGAAAGAATCTGAGAATACCGTTCATATTGATGTTTTTCTAGCGTTCTCATGCTGGCTTCATCTGAGAGGCAGCATTGCATATATAGTAGTTCCCAGTTTCTATTAGAAACGAACGAAAATTCTAAGGAGTTCATCAATTCCTCCCATAAACCTAAACCCCCAAGATGACCTCGTAAAAGTAAAAATTTACCCCATGCAGCCCATATTCTTTGACTTTCCGCATCAATAAATCCTTCTAACAGTTTCATCTCAACAAGTTTATTAACTACTCCTCGATGATTGATAC
Source organism: Scytonema hofmannii PCC 7110 (assembly GCF_000346485.2). Lineage (NCBI taxonomy): Bacteria > Bacillati > Cyanobacteriota > Cyanophyceae > Nostocales > Scytonemataceae > Scytonema > Scytonema hofmannii. Next base: position 664,494 of record NZ_KQ976354.1, on the reverse strand, counting down.
GTTTCAAATCATTAATGAATAAATCCATGTGAGCATATTTCATCCCGGATTGATGAAGGGCTGTCAATATTCCTGTGTTGAATGCTAACTCGAAAATGTGTCCCTGAGCTTCTCTTATTTTCATTTTTGATTTTATTAAAAAAAATTCGACTTGAAAACAATAATTTGCTGAGTTAATCAAGAGTTTTTATAAATTCAAATTATGTATGTTATGGTTTACCTAAAATGAAATTTCAACATTACCATTTTCAATAAACCAATGTTGCTTCTCTAGTATTAAGCAAATTTGCTCTTTTAAAATTGGATTGTTGTAATATCTCACTAAAAAATCATTATAATCTCTAGGGAGTTCTGTCAATGGGTCTTTTAGTTGGTGTTGAGCTAAAAAATTCTCAATTTCTTCAAGAAAGACAAGTAGAGTTTGAGATAAATTTGCAGAATCATTCATCGTATGTTTGACATATGTTGAGTCAATTAAGGCATTGTTAACTTCCGTCAACCATGCAAGATAATTCATCTGCAACCCAGGAATACAATGCTTACCTCTTGCGGATAATCTGCCGATTGCATTATCGCCAATTATATCGTTAAGTGGGTCAAGTTTAGGTAATAATTTCTCCAACTTACTTTGTTTTTTTTCGTATCTTGAATAATGAAATAGTGTCAAATACAACATAATATCATTTTTTAATTGACATTCCTTAATTAGACCATTCATAACCTTAGTCATATCGAGTGCATCACCTGGATGAGCATTCAAAAGGGTTGAATAAGTCGTTGCAGTGTTATAAAAAGTCCTAGCTTTCTCGATGGTATTTACTGTAAGCAAATTAAAAAATATGACCTGGGAGCGATTGGGATCATTAAATAAGTTACTTAATTGCCGTACATCTTGAATATATAAGGTTTCTTCTTGAGTCTTGTCGTCAATACTTAAGGCACTGTAACTATCATATAAAACAGGATATATTATTAAATCATCTGCAATATCCTTGAGAAACTTGATTAGATTAGATGACATAAAAAATAATTCATTTTGTTGATTTGTCACTCGCAATTGTTCTGAAAAGGGAGTTTTTGCAATGTATAAAACATCCTTAAAACCTTTATCATACATTACATTAATTACATCTCGAAGTACCCATGGGGTGCTATGTAATTCATCTAACCAGTAGTTGCCTGCTAAAGTTTTAACTCGATTTATCTTTATACCAGTTTCGGTATCTTCTACCGCTACTATTTCACCTGTCAAATTCGCAATATAATTCTCTTCCCATCGCGATGAACGAGCATCACACTTGTTACTAGACACCATGACTAGTAATAATTTTTTGAGTATCCTTTTATCATTATTGTTGCTACGGTATTTCTGGGGTAATAAAGAGTAAAGTGATTTCTTCGCATTCAGAATTTTAAAACGAGCGATTTCCGGTAAAACTATCCCTTGAGAATTGATGAACATAAAGTCACTCAATAAGTGATTCCATTCTTTAACCATTTGACGAATTAGTGCTTCCTGTTGTGTTGTTTTTTCTTCCGATGTTTCATGCAGTATCCACTGACCTACGAATAAATTTTTGTTTTGTTTCACCCTACTTGTAATAAGTTCTAGAATTAGAAATCCAAGGGTCTTTAATGTAATCTCGTATTTGAAACGCCCTTCGTAAGTAGCTTTTTCTAAAGGAACCTCCCCTATCTGAAACTCTATAACTGAGCCTGAAAATACAACACGACTGAGTAAATCACTAGCTTCGTCAGCCTTCTTAAGTGTATTAACTTCCTTCAATATATTAGGAGATTTATTTAGTAAATTTGCTAGCAGCTGTATATTTTTTTTATCGCGCTCAAACTGCTTTGACTCAGTATGTTGTACAAACTTATAGAATACAGGGAGCATTTGTATATTGTCAGTTTGGTAAGCCATATCAAACTCATATTTTTTTGCTGCTCGATAAAAATTATCTGTTTCAAATTTCAGCGTAACAGGTAACTGGATAATTGCGTCTTTTGTTACCCCCTGTCGGGAAATAAAGATATGCTTGAGGCATTGTTTTAAATTGCCCGAAGAGAGTTCTTCTACAAAAAATCGATCTGTATCACTTATTTCTGTCAATTCAGGGACAAGTATTTTTTTTGATATTCCAATACTTACTCGTTTCTCATCAAAAACAAAAGTTTTTTTTATGTATTTTTTGAGAAGTTTTGCTATTGCTTCTAGTTTTTGTGGTACTAAATATTGATTAATATTACTAACAAACTCTACTAATAAGTTTTTCTTCTCTGCATCATTCTGACTATCTAGGTTACTGAAAGTAGGCAATACTTTGTTTGTAAAATGTTGAACTATATCAAATTTGAGAACATCTGTATAAAGATAATTTACTTCCCAGGGGTTAGGACACGCAAATGCAAAATAATAAAGAATAAAATACTTAATTATTTTTTCAACCTGCCAAGCTCTCTCTTCTGGGGTAGTTTCATCAATCTGTTCATTATTTAAGTTTGAATTGGGGTTAATGATCTCAAGTCCGTAAGCGAATGAAGTAGGTGACTTAACTGGATTATTGACTCGCCCATTGAATTTAAACTTTAATCCAAAAGTTATTGATGTTATACTCCGATGTAAGTCATCTGTCTGCCCAATACAACCATTAATTTGTCCAACTATAGGTAATTCAAAAAAAGCATCCCTACGAGAAAATAATTCTTTAATATTCACAGTTACACCCTGATATGTTAAATCGTAATAATCATCAGGCTTCTTCGGATCATTGATGAAGTTTTCTAATAATCTTATACGTCTACTGTAGTCTTTCAAATAAAATGATGCTTCATGGATTGATATTTGACGTATTTTTCCTCTTTGACCACACTCATATATGATTTCTTTGTTTTTAGTTAAATCGTTACATTCTTCATCAATTAATTCTGACCAAAAATCTAAAAAAAATATCTCCGTTTCTCTTTTTAATCTTCCGATTGTTTCTTGATTAATTAATTTTTCAAGCAATAATAATTCTTGAGAACCATGAATTTTTAGAGATTCAAGATTAGTTCTTACATTACGAACAACATAATCAGATAGATCGGACTCATCATTCATCTTCAGACGAACATAACTTTCTAGTGCTGTTAATACAAACTCACGGAATCTAGTTGCACTATTTATTTGTATGGTAACTTTATGATTTCTAATTGCAGGATTATCAAACTCAGACTCCAAAACTAGTTCTTGGCTACTTAATCCAGAGGATTGGGGGAAATTCCAGGTAAATAAGGAAGACTCTTGAGGTTGCTTTGCCAAGGGCATAAGTATTGACTCAATGAATCGCTCAATGATATCATCAGCGTTTTTTATATTGAAATCCAAACCTAAAATCTTCTTAATTTCACTTGTTAAAAGGTTGGACAAAGTAGCTTTTATTTCTTTAATTTTGTCTTTAAATACCTCACGACAAGCATCGCTCATATTTATTGTTGCTCGATATGCTTTTTCGTCTTTTGACAACGGTAATCTAATCTCTTTAGCTTTAGCTATCTGCGAGGCTAAGGAATGAATATCGACAATTAACCTCAATCTTTCGTTATTAAAGTCTTTTTTTAAAGAAAATATTTTTCCTCCTGACTCTCCATCCAATTTCTCATCTATTTTTGAGAGAAAATCTATATAATCTAGTTGCGGTAGTTGATTTCTTTCTTCCTTTAACTGATTCTGATTCTCCACTCTGTGTCACCCCTTTTTTAGTTAAATGAAACCGGGTTGTGTATTGCTTACTTTTCCATGAATAGCTAAATTTGCCAACGGCGCGGGAGCGTCCGCTAAGAGCGATCGCATTACCTGCCATAAAGAAGAACATCTCAAGTAAGGTTACAACATCACCACCCACTTCCGCTATGATAACCAAAAACGGATATCAGCTACCGTACAAACTCCAGATGAGACAAAATTATTACATATAATCTACTGTGCGACAGCGAATGTATAGCAAAGCAATTGCGGATTGAATAAGAAAAAGAGTGAGCAAAGAGGATTTAAACTCGATATCGCCACAGGTATTTAGGGAGTCCCTGAAAATGACCAATCTATTGACAGTTTACATACTGAAGTTAACTTATCGCAATTCTCACTTTCCTAAGGTATGGGAAGAAAGTATTAACCGCAGATGAACGCGGATGGACGCGGATAAATTTGTACCTCAGCAGATTAGAAGGCGCTGTAATCGACAAGAATACTTGTAACATTCTGGCGATCGAACATCTCAATGTTACTACTGGCAATAAATTCTTCTTTATTGCCACACTCAATATGCCTTGGAAACAGCTATCCAAGCGAACATCCCATAGGAAAGCAGCTTGACTCCGGTGGCACGAACCTTATTGATTCACCAACAGCATCATTCATTTGAGGGCATACCACACATCTTGCACCAAGAAAAATTAATGTTGTTTTGACACACAGTATTAAGCCTAAAGCCCTTATTTTACCGAGAAAAGCCAAGAAAAATGCTGTAGCTTTATTGCGCTGCTTTTGACTAAACCCAGGGTTATACCCAGAGGTGCAAGATCTGAGATACCCCTCTGCTCTCTGCTCCCCTGCTTCTGCGCTGACTATCCGTAAATCCTACATTTTATTCTAAAGCCACAAGTTGAACAATTTACCGTGCATTTTCTGATGGTAATTCTAGTATTTATTGCTTACCCTTTGTCTAATTAAGCACTATGAATCAAACTTCTACTCTCAACATCAATTACTTTGATTAACATCTCCCCTATGAAAGCTACATTAACAGCAGTTCAAATTGAAGGAAATTTACTGGCTCCAGATATAACTTCTCAGCTACAAGAAGGTAGTATCAAAGGACAAGTATCGGAAGATTTTGGTTTTGCCAAGACAAACAAACTTGCTGATGAAATTGCCGCAGCGTGGGGAGATGCAAAAAAATACTGGGCAGCATTTCAAGCGCTGTTACTCAGAAATAGTACGGATGAGACTGCTACAAGTATCACTCGTGAAAATTTTGTCGTACCTTTGCTTAGAAGTCTTGGTTATAATCCCGTATATACTGCAAAAGCTGAAGTCATTGATGGACAGACTTATGCTATTTCTCATCGTGCAGAACCAGGAGATAATCAGCCACCTATTCACATCATTGGCTGTCGGTTGGAGATTGATAAACGTCCGCCGAGTGGTACGCCTCGGTTATCGGCTCATGGGTTAGTACAAGAATATCTTAACAAGACGGAACATCTCTGGGCGATCGCAACTAATGGTTTTCGTTGGCGGTTATTACGGGATTCTTCTTTGATGACTCGTCTGACGTATATTGAATTTGACTTAGAGCAAATCCTCAAAAACGAGAACTTTGCAGAGTTTGGGTTATTTTATCGCTTATTTCACCGTTCCCGACTGCCTTCTGGGGTAGATGATGCAGACCAGTGCTTGTTGGAATATTATCATCAAGAGGCACTGCAACAGGGCGGAAGAGTCCGAGACAAACTCCGCGATGGAGTGGAAAAAGCTTTGATACAACTGGGGATGGGTTTTCTCCAACACCCTGCAAACGAACATTTACGGCAAAGATTCCAGACTTCTTCTCATTACGAATTCGATTATTATCGCCAACTGTTGCGGTTGATTTATCGACTGCTATTTTTGATGGTGGCGGAATCGCGTAACTTACTCTTAATCGGAGATGATGAAGAAAAGGCAAGAATCTACAGAGAATATTACAGCATTGAGCGATCGCGAGAACTAGCCGAACGTCCTAGATGGCGGCGGGAAGGATTTCAAGATTTATGGCAAGGTTTGCGAGTCACATTTCGGCTATTTGATGAGAACTGGAGAGGAGAGTTGTTAGGGCTATCGCCTCTCAATGGAGATTTATTTGGTTCTAAAACCTTGCTCGATTTAGATGATTGTGGAATCGATAACTACGATCTGATGCAAGCAATTCGCCATCTCTCCCTATACGAACAACGGGGACAAATACGACGAGTGAATTATGCAGCGCTAGATGTAGAGGAACTAGGAAGTGTGTATGAGAGTTTGTTAGACTTTCATCCTCAGATTGTCCAACATGAAGGAGTCTATCAATTTAAACTGGTTTTTGGTAGCGATCGTAAAACCACAGGTGCATATTACACCCCACCGCAACTCGTACAACAACTCATCAAAACAGCACTCGAACCCGTTATAGAAGAACGCCTGAACAAAACCAAATCCAATGACGAATTAGAAAGAATTCTCCTCAGCCTCAAAGTTTGCGATCCCGCCTGTGGTTCGGGACATTTTCTCCTAGCAGCTGCACGTCGGTTAGGAAAAGAGTTAGCACGCATACGAACAGGAGAAGCAGAACCGGGAAGCGAACCTTTAAAACTGGCAATTCGGGATGTGATTCAGAATTGTATTTACGGAGTAGATATAAATCCATTAGCAGTAGACTTGTGCAAAGTCGCATTATGGATAGAAGGCTTTCCCGGTAGATTACCCCTCAACTTTTTGGATCATAGAATCAAGTGTGGTAACTCCCTTGTAGGGGTGTTGGATATAAGTTGTTTGGAGGACGGTATTCCCGATGAAGCCTATAAAGCTGTAACAGGGGACGATAAGAAGTTATCTACTCAGTTAAAGAAGCGGAATAAAAAAGAACGGGAAAATCAAGGACAGCTATCCATTGATGAACAGCAACAAGTAAATAATGTAGATTATGCCCAGATATGGAGACAGTTAGGAGCCATTCCCGAAACCACACCTCAAGAAGTTAGAAGCAAAGAAAAGCAATATAAAGAGATTTTGAGAGAACCGAATCGTTGGTTGAAATATTCTGCTTGTAATCTCTGGACAACAGCATTCTTTTTACCACTAACCGAACACAATCTACAGCTATTGCCTACAACTGAATCATTAAACCGCCTACAACGAGAAATTGTCGAGAAAATTTACAAATCGGAGGGAAATTATGAATTAAGAATTCTGAATTTTGAATTGACAAAGATAGTCGATGCAGCAAATCAGTTAGCTGAGAAAAAGCACTTTTTCCACTGGTGTTTGGAGTTTCCAGAAGTTTTTCCTGAAACAGGAGAGAAAACAGGGTTCGATTGCGTTTTGGGGAATCCACCTTGGGAAAGGATTAAGTTACAGGAAAAAGAGTTTTTTACCACTCATAGTGCTGAGATTGCAAATGCAGCAAATAAAGCAGCAAGAGAGAAGTTAATTAAAGAATTACCAAAGAAAAATCCGGAGTTAGCCCAAGCGTTTGAAGATGCAAAACACGACGCTGAAGCACAAGGTAAGTTTATTAGGGAGTCAGGAAGATTTCTGTTAACTGCGGTGGGAGATATCAATACTTATGCTGTGTTTGCTGAGACTACAAGAAAGTTGATTTCTTCTGAGGGGAGAGTCGGTGCGATCGTTCCTACAGGAATTGCAACTGATGATACCTGTAAAAAGTTTTTTGGAGATTTAACACAGAAGCAAAATTTAGCAATCTTGTATGATTTTGAGAATCGTGAAGGGTTATTTTCTGCTGTACATCGTAGCTATAAATTCTCTTTACTTGCGATGAGTGGTAAACCAATAAAATGTGGTAAGTTTGCTTTCTTCTTGACTCAAACTCGGCAGTTAGAAAATCAATCTCGATTATTTCAGCTTACACCTCAAGATATTGCACTACTTAATCCTAATACCCTGACTTGTCCTGTTTTTAGAAGTAGTATTGATGCTGAGTTAACGAAAAAAATATATCAGCGTGTCCCTGTTTTGGAAAATGAGCGTTGCGATCGTAATCCTTGGGGTATTTCATTCATGCGAATGTTTGACATGGCAAATGATAGCGGGTTATTTAAAAATAAAGCAGGTGATGGTTTAGTTCCTCTTTACGAAGCGAAGATGTTCCATCAGTTCGATCATCGTTGGGCGACTTATACTGATAGAGGCGATACTCGCGATCTGATAGATGAGGAAAAAGGTAATGCCTCTTTTTCAGTTCAGCCTCGTTATTGGGTAAATCGGGTTGAGGTAGAAAATCGCTTGGCTGAAAAGTGGGACAAAGATTGGGTTTTGGCTTTTAGAGATGTTACTAATGCAACTAACGAACGTACAGCTATTTTTAGTACTATACCTAAAGTTGCTGTTGGACATAAAGCTCCTCTAATATTTTTAAAGGTAAATCAATCATCTATCTCATATTGTTTATTTTTGACTAATATGAATTCCTTAATTCTTGATTATGTAGTTCGTCAAAAAATAGGTGGTTGTTCCTTAAGTTTTTTCATCCTTAAACAACTCCCCGTCCTTCCTCCAGAATCCTACACTCAAACAGATATTGACTTCATTGTCCCTCGTGTACTCGAACTGGTTTACACTACTTGGGATATGCAACCCTTTGCCCAAGATATGGGTTACGAAGGAGAACCATTTATATGGAACAATCAAAGACGAGCATTATTAAGAGCAGAATTAGACGCTTATTACGCCAAACTTTATGGACTCACCCGCAATGAACTTCGTTATATTCTCGATCCTACTGATGTCTACGACAAAGATTTCCCTAGCGAAACATTCCGCGTTTTGAAGAATAATGAAATTAAGCAATTTGGGGAATACCGTACACAACGATTAGTGCTAGAAGCATGGGATAGAATAATGCGTAATTAAATATAGTAATTCCTACCTTCATGAGGTACATAATATTGAATTAACCGCAGATGAACGCGAACGAAAGTGCATAAAATTACAGTAGTTTCGAGGTAAATGAAGTACATAAGTAGGGGCGCAATGCCTTGCGCCCTTACAAGAATATGTACCTCAGTTAGTTGCAATCTGCTGTATACCTCAACAGATTAAGAACTGCTATATGTACAATATTCATCAAATGAAAAAAATCATGAAACTTAAATATCAAATGAGTATTCAATGGTCAGAGGAAGATAACTGTTTTCTAGTAGGTTTCCCTGACTTTCCCGGACAACAGTGGCGAACTCACGGCGACTCTTATGAAGAAGCAGTAGTAAATGGAACTGAGGCGCTAGAGTCGTTAGTCATGGCTTATCAAGCTACAGGCGAACCGCTTCCAGAACCTGCTGTTAATAAAGCAGAGTAGTTTTATTGATGAACTCACTCCTTACATCAATGCATTTACCCAGAATATCGCGTTTATAGACTTTACCTAATCTGCTAAAATATAAATTTATCAGCGTGCATCAGCGTGCATCTGCGGTTAATTATTCTTTCTGTGCTTTATGAAAGTGAAAAGTTCTGTATCCATACTGCAAATAATTTAAAAACAGAGGTATAAGCAATGACTAACGCTAACAATAAGGAGGAAACTTAAAAGTAGTGCCTACCACAGAACAGCTAAAAACCTTTTTCCGTATATGTGTACGAGCAAGTAATCTATTAAGGAATATTGAATTAACAAGATACGATACACGCTCACAGCGAATTATTGTTTTAATAGGTCAAGAAATTCAAGTAGAAATTTTGAGTAATGGAGAGGAAATAATTCAATGAGTAACACTAACTATCAACAATTAACAGAAATTGAACTGAGAAATTATATTAAACAACATCCAGAAGATGAGGATGCTTTTCAATACTACCTTGCTATTATGCGAGCAAAACCGGGTAGAGTTGTAGTTAGCACGGAAGAGCAAGCTGTAATGGAATTTCAAAAGAGAATACAGGCAGAGTCAAAACACCAACCATAAATTCTTGTGAAGAATTGGAGATCTTTTTAATATGAGTAGAATATATTCAGACTTGTGTCAAGAAGATACCCAATTTTTACTGGAAACACTTGCAGACAAGAGTATTGAGCCAGAAAAATATAGAGAAGCTATGAAAAAGATAGGTATGGCTCTTGGTAATACTACTCTGTCTCAAATAGATAATAATCAAGCTAATGTATACTTAGCTTGTACTGTAGAAGATGCTGATTTTCTAGCTAAAGGTATACTTTCTATTTTAGAAAAACATCTCTCCAACATTGCTTTTGCTTGTTTTTGGAACCAACGCTTGTCACCTTTTGAACTTGAAGATTTAAAAGTTGCTCCGATTTTCAAAAAATACCAAGAACCTTGTCCTAAAAAAGTTAAGTATTTAATGGTTGTCAAATCTATTATTTCTGGGGCTTGTGTAGTAAGGACAAATCTCATCAACCTGATTCAAAAAATCGAGCCAGAGATAATTTTTATAGTTGCACCTGTTATGTATCAAAATGCCGAACAAAAATTGAAAGATGAATTTAAAGAAAGTATTTCTGAAAAATTTCGTTTTTTCTACTTTGCTAAAGATGATGAACGTACTGCTAAAGGTGAAGTCATCCCAGGAATAGGAGGAAATGTTTACTTGCGCCTTGGATTTGGGGGACAAGAGCAAAAAAATGAATATATACCAGAAATTGTAAAATTGAGACGTTCTCAATTTAGACATCAACCTGTAACTTCACCTGCATCTAAAATGACTTCAACTTAGGGACTTCCAAATAAAAAAATATACAACTTTCTCTTGTGGTGTCCCGCCCGCAACTAGCATAAGACGGGCGAGGACGCCCGTCCCACAAGATGGATAATTTATTTCTTGGAAATCCCTTAGAAGAGGTTTGTAAAGTATACTGTTGTATCAAGGTCGGAACTAGCCCCCTTTAAAACAGATAGCAGTGAGATTTTCTAAACTTTCTCATCAGAAGAAACTGTAGGTATCCAACATTCTAATTTTAGAAGTCTTACCTTATTCATCTGTTGAAAATCTTTATCTTGAGATACTATTACTAAATCATGCTGTATTGCTGTAGAAGCTATCCATAAATCGTTCGGATAAATTCCAGCTTCTTGTACTTTATATTTTCTTCTCTTATTTTTCTCTTTAGGCGCAAAATGATTAATTATTTCAGCATGAAACTGACCGTAAATTTTGGATGTTTCTTCATCTATGGAAAGGATTCCTGAAAAAGTCTTTACAATAGATTCTATTATTTGTAAATTCTCACATTTTCTTTCAGACTTTTCTGCCATTAAAATAAGCTCTCCATATATTATTGAATTAATATAGATTTTAGACTTTTGGGGTAAAGAATTTAATTTATGAATAACTTCTGCTTCTTGATGAATAATAAAGCTGCAATGATTTGTATCAAGCAAATACACAATTACCTCATTGTCTTCTTACTTCGTTAATATATTCTAAGCATTCTTCAAAATCATCTCCTATCCATTTAGGAGACTTTTCAAGAAATGTTAATAAATCTTGTACAGTTGGCTTATTTTTATTTTGTTGATTCTCTATTTCCCATAAAATAGACTTACTTACATTAAGCAACTTCCTTAAAAGAGTGTGATACTTTTCTTTTTTATCTTCTCGTCTTTTTATAGTTTTCTCTCTTTCAATTACTTCGCTAGCTAATTTTTTAATAACCTCAATTTCATGAGTTGATGAGCCTAAATAATACTTTTCCAGAGATTGTAATAATAAAACCAAGGCTTTATAATATTTTTCAGCACCTGACTGGTAATTTAATTTTGATAATCGAGTTGATTCGTGCAAGAGCAAGCCAGCATTCAGTAGACCTCTTTTCCAACCAAAACGATTCTTTAGATCTTCAAGATTATCTATTAATTTATCTGGAAAAAATTCACGATATCTTTCTTTTATTAAATCTAATATTTTGTAAATATCATAATATATTTTTTCTTGAGCTTTAATTTGATTTTCTATATCATCCTCTAAATCTGAAACTTTATTTTGAATACTAGCAACCTTATCTAAGGCTTTTCTTAATTTAATAATTTCTCTTTGGAAATCCAAGAATTCTAAATCTTGCAATTGAATGTCTTTTGACTGAAAGTTTTCTTCTAGCTTTTTAATAATTTCATTAATATTGTTTTTTTGCTGTTTTATGTCATCCTTAATAATTTCATCTACAATAACAGCTTTATCTTTTTCTAAAAGAGGCATAGTTTTTTCCTCCACTTCAAATAACGATTTTCCTAATAACGTTTTAAGAATAATAATACAGATGATACATTCTTAGATAAAACTAATTAACTCTATTATGACCATACTACATAAACTATTTTTGTAACCAGATATAATAAAAAATTAGTACTCCTACCCCTCCCCTGATAGCAGAATGGCACAAAGAAAAGGCAGAGGGCAGATGGCAGAAGGAAAATTGAGACGTTCTCAATTTATACATCAACCGATAACTTCACCTGGATCTACAACAACTCCAATTTAGCAAAAGTTATTTGGTAAATTCAGTCTGTATGCAATTATTCTAACAGTAGCAACCGCAAATAATCTAACATTCTAATATAACTCTTGATAAGTGTATACTTGTCATTCTTACCAAAGTAAAATCTCGCAATAGTTGGCACGTTTAAGACTCCCATTGCTTGTAGTTGCTCAATTACCTTAGCTTTAGAAGCAATCTGACCTGTGGCTTGAAGTTGACTGGCGTAACCTCTAAGATTTACTGTTAAAAGTTCAATTTCTTCTATGAGCGAAAACTCATCACCTTCTGGAGGAAAGTGAGTAGCAATTTCTTTTTGCTCTGCGCGTGTATTTTGATACATATCTACTAACCGTGTCAATAATTGAATAATGTTGCTCCTAGTCAATTCTTCTGCCATGACGCTCTAATTGACACTCTTGACAAAAATGATACCTTATAAGCTAAAACTGAATAGCTAAAATTACATATTCATCATTAACATTATATATTCCGTAAAAATATATGAAAATTACTATAAAACTTCAAGACTTGTTACAGCAGAGTGAAAGCGCAATTACCGCAACAAGTACATTTCTGAGCCAAAAACTAGCAGTTCTAGACTGTACAGACGTTATTTCTGTCACGCCCGAACAATTAACCCTCATTTTCAGTGCAATTCCTCAAAATTGGGATGTTCGAGAACTTGCAGAAATCATCACTCTTTCCACCCTCACAGACACATTAAATCAACAACTAACCCAATACATCAACCAACGTCTAGGACAAACCACTTTACAATCCTCATCTCCCACACCTTACACCCCCAGTACCCAATCCCTTGATATCTTCAACTTCCGCAACAAAGTTATAGGCGACTACCGCCGCTATATTGAAAGCTTCCTCAAAATCCGCGACTCTCAAGTCAAAGAATTTGTAGACAAAGAATTAGAAAAAGGACAACTTTGGACGGACTCCTTAGTTCAATTAAATCCAAAATACCGTCCAGGTGCAACAGTTACCGAATTAGTACAACAAGGGCTTCTCCATCCAGACTGTAACCACTACTTTGCAAAAGACGGTAAACCCTTTACTTTCCACTATCACCAAAAACAAGCCTTTGAAACCGCACAACGCCAGGAACCTTATATTGTCACAACTGGTACGGGTTCGGGAAAAAGCCTTACCTACGTTGTCCCTATCGTTGACAATTTACTCCGCCATCCAGATATTCAAGGAGTTAGGGCAATTCTAGTTTATCCCATGAATGCTTTAATCAACTCCCAAGAAGAAGAACTGAAGAAGTTTCTTGATAATGTTAAGAACACTCACATTCGTATTGCTAAGTACACCGGACAAGAAGGTTTAGAAAAGAAAACCGAAATTCAAAACAACCCGCCTCACATCTTGCTAAGCAATTATGTGATGTTGGAGTTAATGCTTTCCCGCACTCACGAAAACGAATTGGTAGAATCTCCTCACTTAAAATTCTTAGTCCTGGATGAACTACATACTTATCGCGGACGCCAGGGTGCAGATGTTGCTATTCTGATTCGCAAACTCCGTCAACGCTGTGGGAAAAATCTTCTATGCATCGGAACGAGTGCAACGATGTCTAGTGAAGGTTCTCGCGAACAACGCCGTCAGGTTGTGGCAAATGTTGCTAGCAAATTATTCGGCGTGGAAATCAAAGCTAGTCATGTCATTGACGAAACTTTACAACGTTCTATCCAACGTGTTGAGCCTTCCGTAGAAGAACTCCGTCAAAGCATCCAAGCTGGTTTACCTCCATCTGCACAAACTTTGGAAAACTTTAAACAGCATCCCCTCAGCCACTGGATAGAAATGAATTTTGGGTTAAAGGAAGAAGTCATAGATGGATTACCAGATGTCAAAGATAAACCCTCTGCTACATCCACTGACAAAATTATTCCTTTTCCTACAAAATCTGCTTATAAAGATGCCAAAGTTGCAGCAAGTACAGGGACATACAAAACATCCTCTAAACAATCCGTTAATTATATCCGTCGTCAACCCATCACTCTTCAGGAAGGTGCAGAAAGACTAGCACAAGTTTGTAGCCTTTCAGGTTCGCTAGATGAAGATGCACTCAAACGGGACTCCCAACAGTGTTTAACAGTCCTCCAACAAATGTTTCTTTGGGGAAGCAAAACAAAAGGGTTAGCCTTTCGCCTACACCAATTTATTTCCCAAGGTGGTAGCGTTTATGCCACTATTGAAAGTCGGTGCGATCGCTTTCTCACTCTAGAAGGACAGTATACAACCACAGAAAACCGCCTGCTTTATCCTCTCGTCTTTTGTCGGGAATGCGGACAGGACTACTACGTCGTGCGCTACGATGCAGACAAAGAGATGATTTTGCCACAATTACCCACCGCCTTAGATATCAATCCCGACGATGCTGATATTACCGAAGGTTATCTCACTCTAGACGAACCAGAACTTTGGGATAAAAACGATGAGGATAGACTCCCCGATTCTTGGTTTAAGGAAACCAAAAAGCTGGGGCGTGTTGTCAAACCAGAATACGCAAAGCACCTTCCTCTCAAACTGCAAGTTTTACCGGATGGTAAAGTGACTTCTTCTGTTTTACAAGGTACGACTTGCTGGTTTATCCCCAAACCTTTTCTGTTTTGTTTGCATTGCGGTGTCGTGTATGATAAGAAACGCAAAGAATTTACCAAACTCTCCCGCCTCAGTAGTGAAGGACGCAGTACCGCCACCACTTTGCTTTGTCTTTCCACCGTTAGTCGCCTCAAGCAAGTTTTTACAGACAATAACGCCAAAGCTGCCAAAATTCTTAGTTTTACTGATAACCGTCAGGATGCTTCATTACAAGCAGGACATTTCAATGATTTTGTGCAAACCAGTTTCTTAAGGGCGGCGTTAAATAGTGCTATTCAAGAAAATCAAGAATTGACTCATAAAGGGCTTGCATCGGAAGTTGTGAAACAAATGGGTTTATCTCAAATAGATTATGCAACTCAAAGCGCTGAATTTGGTATTGGTAAACGGAGAAACGAGGAAGCTTTTAGCAATTTAATTGAATATCGACTGTACGAAGATCTCCGTCGTGGATGGCGAATTGTCCAACCCAATTTAGAACAATGCGGTTTGTTAACTATAGAATACAGTACCTTGAGGGAAAGTTCTGCCGATACTAAGCTTTGGCAAAAATATCGCCATCCTATTTTACTCCAAGCCTCTTCCCAACAAAGATATTTTGTTGCCAAAACTTTTCTCGACCACTTGCGGAAACAATTAGCGATCGATGCTGCTATTCTACAACCAGATGGTATTGAACACCTCAAAAAAGAAGTGGCTCAAGCCTTGAAAGAGCCTTGGAAAATAGATAATTTTGAGTATTTGCATCAAGCAACTTGGGCAATTCTAGGGAGTACCGATAAGAGAAGTCCATTCAGAAGTGTGGTTAAACTCACATTTCGGAGTGAAATTGGGCGCTTTCTGCGTTTCAATCGGGCGTGGGATTGGTTGCAAAAACCTTTATCGGAATTGGAATATAACGAACTGATTAACGCTTTAGTGAATGCTTTGGTAGATGCAGGTTACTTATACAAAAAAGGGGAAGAAGTTCAACTCAAAATTAACTCAATGGTTTGGAAAGCGACTCAATACAGTGAAATTCCTCCCGATCCTTTAACTTCACGTCGTTTGCACGGCGATGAAAGAAATATTTCTGTTAACCAATTTTTTCAAGACTTTTATCAAACCAACGCCCATCAAATCAAAGCCATGGAAGGGCGAGAACATACCGGACAGGTAAAAAACGAAAACCGTCAGGAACGGGAAGACAAATTTCGGAAGGGAGAATTAGCCGCTTTATTTTGTTCGCCTACAATGGAATTGGGAATCGATATTTCTGACTTGAGTGTGGTTCACTTGCGGAACGTTCCCCCAAGCCCTGCAAATTACGCTCAAAGAAGCGGTCGTGCGGGAAGAAGCGGACAGGAAGCTTTAGTTATTACTTATGCTTCTATTGGTAGCGGTCACGACCAGTACTTTTTTAAACGTCAGAATCAAATGGTGGCTGGAGTTGTTGCTCCACCTAAACTCGAATTGGCTAACCAGGATTTGATTGAGTCTCATGTGTATTCGATATGGCTAGCGCGTACGGGTTTATACTTGGGCGAGTCGATGAATCAAATTCTAGAACTTGATTCTCCTGGCTATCCCTTGAAGGATGATGTCTCTCAGAAACTGAGTATGGGTTCGGAGAAATTGGCAAAGTGTTTGGACGCTACAAAATCAATTCTATCTGATGTCTTCTGTCAAGATGACTTGAAAAAAGCTTCTTGGTATTCCGATAATTGGTTACATTGTACTCTGGAAAATGCGATTCATGCTTTTGACCGAGCATGCCATCGCTGGCGTCGGCTATACAAAGATGCAGTCGAACAGTTACAAGATGCCCGTAACATTATTGACCGTTGTGCCAGAGGATACGCCACTCATGAAGAACGAGATATTGCTCAGGCTCAAGAAAAGGAAGCACTGAGGCAAAGAAATTTACTTGTGGGACAAGTGAAGGGGAAAAGCAATAGTGAGTTTGAGTTCTATCCATACCGTTACTTTGCTGCTGAGGGTTTTTTGCCCGGATTTAACTTTCCTCGTTTACCAGTTCGAGCATTTATTCCCACAGAAGAAGGTGGTGAATTTATATCCCGCCTCCGTACTGTGGCTCTCCGAGAATTTGCTCCTAGTAATATTGTTTACTATGAAGGCAGTAAATTTATGGTGAATAAAACCAAAATTTCTGTCAGTGGAATTAATTACCAACGGGTTCATATCTGCTTTAAATGCGGTTATTTTCACGCCGGGGAAGAAAGCGATCGCGATACCTGTTCTAACTGCAATACTCGTCTGACAGACAGTCACAATAATAAAGCTTTACTGACCCGGTTACTAGAAATGGAAACAGCCTTCACTCGTCGTCGCGATCGCATCACCTGTGATGAAGAAGAACGCCTGAAATACGGTTACAATATCACAACACACTTCCGTTACGACCGCCAAAAACGGCGATCGGCAACCGTACAAACACCAGATGGTACAGTATTATTACGTATTACCTATGGTGCGACAGCAAATGTATGGCACATCAATCGCGGATTAAATAAGAAAAAAAGTGAAGAAAGAGGATTTAAACTCGATATTGCTACGGGGATTTGGGGAGATCCGAAAAATGACCAATCTACCAACACCTTACATACTGATGTCAACTTAATGGTCAGCAATACTTGCAATATTCTGGTTATCGAACCATTAAGTATTACCACTGAGAATAAAGAAGCCTTTATTACCACTTTACAATATGCTTTAGAAACAGCAATCCAAGCCGTCTACAAATTAGAATCAGATGAACTCGATTCTGAAAGGCTAGGAGATGGCAAGTACTTACTTTTTTGGGAAGCAGCTGAAGGAGGTGCAGGAGTTCTTTCACAACTGCTAGAACAACCCAACGCTTTTGAGAAAATTGCTGAAGCGGCTTTAGATATCTGTCATTTTAAAGCAGCAAAAGACAGTTGCATCCAAGCTTGCTATGAATGTTTGCTTTCTTACCGCAATCAGTTCGACCATGCATTGATAAATCGACACTCGATTCAACCATTGCTCGAACAACTGCTTCATAGTACTGTTGTTTGCGAAAAAGGAACATCCCGTGACAATCAGTATCAACAATTGCTACAACAAACAGATCCAAATTCTGATTTTGAGCGAGTGGTGTTACAAGAGATTTATCAAAGAGGATATAAACTTCCAGATGCAGCCCAGGAATTGATTTCAGAAGCCAACTGTAAACCAGATTTTTTGTATAAACTGGATGCTATCGCTATTTTCTGTGATGGTTCAGCCCACGACCATCCCGACCAGAAAAAGAAAGATAGAATCGAGCGAAATAATCTCAAGTACAACACTCAATACCGTGTCTTAACTCTACGGTATGATGAGGATTGGCTAGCTTTGTTAGAAGATTTGGCAAAAACACTCAAGCGATCCGATGCAGGTCATTAACTTTCTACACTTCCAAGTTAGAGTTTGAAGTCAAATAAAAATCGTAGCAACATCAAGATATAATTATCACCAAGTATTTTCATTAAATAAGATTCTAGGAAAATGGAGATTGAAGACTTAGGAGTAAGTGTAGAAGAGTATCTCGCAGGATTAGAAACAGGCATCGACGTTTTAGAATTGAAGCGGCTTGTCCTGCGGGGAATTCCGGAGAATTTAGCGTTAGAGGTGATGGAAATTGTCAAGCGTGTTACTGATGGTACAGCAACCCCTGAAGAAGTAGTCAGAGGATTAATGATTTTAACGCCGTCACTGAGAGACAAACTTGAAAGTTAACTTTTAGTACGGAACCGCCGTTTTCTGGATCGTGCATACGTATGAGCTAGCGGATTGGTGCAGAAATCATAAAAACCAGGTTTCTTCCTATTGCAAAGCTTGATAAGCTGTTCCATATCTAATTTGCATATTAAACCGCAGAGGGCGCACCAGAGCGCAGAGTAAGAGAGAGAAGAGTCTGGCAGATTGCAACGGGTGAGTAACTAGTGTTAGGGCTGCAAGATCCCCGACTTCTTTGAGAAGTCGGGGATCTATTTGCGGATTTATGTTTGCAGTTCGTTACAAATACAAGGCGCTGTTGCTAAAACTTTTGCCTGTGCTTGTATCAAAACAATATCTGATGGTGACCATTGACGCGGCGCTTGACAGTGATGCGCTACTAACAGTCCCCACAATCCTTTTGAGGTTAACACTGGTGCAACCAGGTTGGCACGAACCCGCAAACTACGAAGAAAATCTCGGTGACAAGTGGCAATTGATTCTGATTCAATATCAGGGATGGCTCTGATCCGTCCCGCCAAATACAAAGCAGCATACTCACTATTAAAACACTCATCAGGTCCTGTGGAACCAAGAATAGAAAATTCTTCAGAACTTATAGCTTCAAAAGTCACTTGTCCATGCCACTGATGGTAAAAGTAATATAAAGCCACGCGATCGACTTGAAGCGATTCTCGAAGACGGTTTGTGGTTTGTATCACTAACGTGTCTCGCTCCATTGTTCTTATTAGGCGCTGAAGCACCCTTTGCAACCCGCGATCGCGATGCACTTTGGTGTTAGGGTTAGGTTTTGGGTTGGAATGACTTTGCACGAGTCTGCAATTATGACTAATAGACACAGCAGCCTTCCATACACAACATAGAAGGTCTGTCTCTTAACATAACGTTATAAATTGACAGTCTAAGGAGATTACTTAAATTCTTAATGTCTCAATTCTAAGAATTTGACAGTCAGATTTTCCTCCAGCAGTTAAATATTACCCAGCACTGTTAACGCCGAGAAAATTCGATAACGTTTCCTAAAATTTTGACATCGTAGTTATCGAAGAAATTATGACCTAAAAGTCCAATACCTGCTTTTGGCGCGATCGCAACTTCAACATTATTCACCACAGCTCCACCAACAGCAATGGAGTTCACTTGACTCACAGAAAATTTGACATGGCTACCATCAGCAATTTCTGCTTGCATACTACCCGTAGGCTTAAGTTTTAGAGTATTTGCCATGCTTGAGGTGATCAGAGTTATGCTAGCACCTGTATCCACAATCATTTCAAAAGTTTTATTCCCATTGAATGTAACGTCCACAATTGGCGTTTTTCCCATACGGCGTTTGATAGGAATCCGAAAAACTCCCTTATCTGATGGTGTAACACCACATAATTTTCCCAAACTTATAGCTCTACCAGAAGTCGTTACCATGTAACAGGCTCCCATGTCTTGAGCAGTTATTCTTTCTGAGGATGCCAACAACACCAACGTGGAGACTAATGCAATAGTTCTTATCCACCGACATGAAACCCTTTTCATCCAATTCTCCCAATCCTCAAAAAACCTGCCTATAACTAATTTACCCAGACGAGCAGAGAAATAAACAGTGACCAGTGACCAGTGACCAGTGACCAGTAGCCAGTGACCAGTGACCAGTGACCAGTGACCAGTGACCAGTGACCAGTGACCAGTGACCAGTGACCAGTGACTCTTTACATTTTTGTAGTATTTATGTAACATAAAAATTATAGTTGCTGTTGAGACAGTAGCTATTTGTCCATTTATCAAAAAGGAAGTCGATGAAACCTCGAGAACGCATCCGCAATATTGGTATATCTGCCCACATAGATTCTGGTAAAACCACATTGTCGGAGCGAATTCTATTTTACACGGGCAGAATCCATAATATTGAGGAAGTGCGTGGAGGTGGCAAGGGTGCCACTATGGATTTCATGGAGTTAGAAAAAGAACATGGAATTACGATCGCCTCAGCTGCTACCACTTGTCAGTGGCAAGAAACTCAAATAAATCTTATTGATACGCCGGGACACGTGGATTTTACGATAGAAGTCGAGCGTGCTTTGCGGGTGTTGGATGGGGCTGTGATGGTGCTTTGTGCTGTAGCAGGCGTGCAGTCACAGTCGATTACAGTAGACCGTCAAATTAAGCGATATCGGGTTCCGCGTTTGGCATTCATTAACAAAATGGATAGGGCGGGTGCAAATCCTTTCCGTGTCGTGCAAGCAATGTGCGATAAGCTGGGTACAGCTTGCGCTAAGAGCGATCGACTTGCGCTGAATGCGGTGTTACTTCAGTACCCAATTGGTAGCGAAGACCAATTTCAGGGAGTCATTGATTTAGTGGAAATGACGGCAAATTACTATGAGGGCGAAAATGGGGAGAATTGGGTAAAAAATCCCATTCCTGCCACTCTTAAAGATAAAGCACAACAGGCAAGGGAAAAAATGCTAGATGCTTTGTCATTGTTCTCAGAACCAATGACAACGATGCTACTAGAAGGTGAAGAAGTTCCTAAAGAACTGATTTGGGAAACGATTCGACAAGCAACCCTGAGACTGGAACTAGTCCCAGTGCTACTAGGTTCTGCCTTCAAAAACAAAGGAGTGCAAAACTTGCTGGATGCGATCGCCCTTTACCTTCCTTCTCCTGTAGATAGGGGCGTGAAGGCGTTAGCGTCGTCTCATACTCCCTACTCACTACTCCCCACTCCCTATTCCCCCTTAGTCGCCCTAGCATTCAAGCTAACAGTAGAGTCTTTCGGACAATTAACCTACACTCGCATTTACTCAGGAACTTTAAAACCTGGTGATATTGTTTACAATCCGCGAACAGACAAGCGAGTGCAAATTGGTCGAATGGTTAGGATGCACGCTAACAAACGAGAAGACGTTAAAGTTGCTGTCGCTGGCGATATTGTTGCCCTCTTAGGTGTTGATTGTGCTTCTGGAGATACTTTGTGTTCTGAAGAAATGCCAATTTCTTTGGAAGGGATGTTTGTTCCAGAAGCAGTTATTACTCTGGCGATTAGTCCTAAGAAACAAGAAGATACAGATCGTCTTGCAAAAGCACTGCACCGTTTCCAACGGGAAGACCCCACATTTCGGGTCAGCGTAGATCCAGAATCAAATAACACTCTCATTTCTGGGATGGGAGAACTGCACTTAGAAATCTATGTTGAGCGCATCAAGCGGGAATACAATGCTGAAGTCTACGTGGGACAACCTGCGGTAGCTTACCGCGAAACCATCTTGCAACGAGCGAGTTTCGACTACCGACTCAAAAAACAATCAGGCGGTTCGGGTCAATTTGCTCATGTCACTGGGAGAATTGAACCTTCAGACGAACCGTTTGTGTTTGAAAACAGGGTTGTGGGTGGTGCAATTCCCAAAGAATACATTACTGCTTGTGAAAAAGGTTTCAAAGAAGCGATGCTATCGGGATTGTTGGAAGGTTATCCCGTAACTGGGGTAAAAGTGGTTTTGGAAGGAGGTTCCTATCACTCTGTTGATTCTTCGGAATTGGCGTTCCGTTCGGCGGCGTATAAAGCGTTTGAGCAAGCATTCGCCCGAGCAAAGCCTGCTATGCTCGAACCCATTATGCTTGTAGAGGTGGAAACACCCAACGAATTTGTGGGAAGAGTCCAGGGCGATCTTTCATCCCGGCGTGGTTTGCTGTTGGGTTCTGAAACCATGCAAGGCGACTCGGTGATTCGGGCTGAAGTTCCCTTGGAGAAAATGTTTGGCTATTCTACAGCCTTGCGATCGCTAACTTCTGGTATGGCAACTTTTTCAATGGAGTTTGCCTGCTATCGTCGTCAAATGTAAATTTAATGTAGAGACGCGCCATCAGATCCCCGACTTCTTTGAGAAGTCGGGGATCTAGTTTCTCACAAATTATTTAGAACTGCTATAGGAGATTTGTAGTGGTAAGTGTGAAAAAAAGTCTTTGCCTAAATTATGCGATCGCTTTACTCTATTTGCTAACTTCATGTTCTGTACCTTACCAAACAGTTCGGATTAAAGATGTTCGGAAACTAGAGAATATAAATATTAGCAAAGCGTCCTCTCAAGGTAATATTCATTCCATCAGTATTCGAGGAACTGGCAAGCTTGATGGTACGGCAAATATTGGTTTAATAGTTGATGGCAAACTCTATAAATCCGAGAAAGCACACAACAGTATAAATTTCAAATGGGATAATGACTGGTATTCTAATACAGCAGTTATTCGGTACAGCCCAATTGATGTCAAATCTGGTGAATTAACTATTGATTATCGCTTTCATAACTGATTGCTTACAGTTGATCTGTGTAACCTTTAGGGTTACGTTGTTTCGGGAAATTGGCGCGTAAGCGAAAATTTCCAAGATAAAAAAATGTAGAGAGTTTGTATAAAACTTCTCTACATTTTAGTTAGCAGTTACTAAACAACTTTTGAATTATGCTGCTAAACGAGCACCCAAAGTTTTTCCTGTTTCAGGTCCAACAATGCCATCCACAGTTATGTTGTTATCTTTTTGAAATGCAATAACAGCCTTTTCAGTGTATTCACCAAAAATACCATCAACACCAGCAGAACCTAAATCGTATCCCAGGTGAGTTAGCTCACCCTGTAAGCGTTCAACTTCTGGACCTTGAGCACCGCGACTTAAGATTGAAGGATGTTGTTGACTCATGATGATTTTCTCCTTTGATTACAGATAATTATTGAATAAACAATGATGTTGAAGCCGTAATTTTGTTATTAAGTTGGCTTCCATTAAATGGCACTTTCTTAAAAAAGAAATATTTTTTTAGTAGATGCCATGATTTGCTTCTAGGGGATTGAACCTGTCAGCGAATTTACTTTCACATATTGATTCACTGGGGTTGGGGAACTTTTCGCAAACAAACAGGGACTATTGATGAAGGTAAGACTTTTTCTGACTTTTTCTGACCTTTTCTGACTGATTCAATTGTTTTGATATTATAATAATGTAGGGTGGGCATTGCTAGCCCTTTCAAGGTGGGTAAAAACTTCAGAAAAGCAATAGCTCTCTCACCTCTGCGTACTCTGCGTCTCGGCGGTTAAATAAATTACTTTTAAACCTTACTAGGCATAGAGAGAGGGAGTATCCCAATTTTGTCAAAATACCTGGCGAATAGAATTCGCGGCTATACAAACGAAGTCCGCCTACGCGGACTAATTACAGTCTGGGTCGTCAGGCGTTGTTTGTGTAGCTCCACTCTTCCAGAGTGAGGGCAATTTACTACCTTGACAGAATATGGTGGGCTTTAGCCCTACCTACATATGCTTGCTATGTATTATTTGTGAAACGGATCTTTTCTCTTGCAGTATATTGTAAAGATAAAAATCCGTTCCCCTATTCTCAGTGAAGCAACCTCGCCGTCTCAGTCCATTCATTCTGCTAATATCAGCTTTGGGTTTCCTTGCTGTTGTCAGTTTGGGTTATTTGCATACCCGTTTTGCACTACTCTTGCCAAACTCGAAATTAGATCCGACGCCTAGCTCAAAGACAAAAGTTAAACCGCTTGTCGGAACGAATGGTTTACCCCAACTCAACCCTCTACCTACAGCAAAAGAGGTCTGGGAATGCTCTGTTGTTGTGATTGGCGGTTCTTTAGGAGGAGTAGCAGCAGCATCCGAAGCAATGCAGTCGGGAGCAAAGACTTGCTTAATTGAACTCACTCCTTGGCTTGGAGGACAAATTAGCTCTCAAGGGGTCTCGGCGGTTGATGAATCATTGGCAATGCGGGCTAAGGAGAATCATTCAAAAAGTTGGATTGAATTCAAGCAGTCGATCGCACAACAACCTGTAGAACTACCTGCATGGTCAAAAATATCTTCTCCTCTAAAAGTAAAAGATATTAATAGCTGTTGGGTGGGTAAGTTGTGTTTTCCTCCCAAAGCAGGCGCATTAGCAGCAGAACAATTGCTCAAGTCTTCGTCTAGTCTTGCACCAGGGAGTCGTTGGGGAACTTCTATTGCATTCAAAGGGGCTGAATTTGACAGTACGGGGCGGCAAATTGTCTCAATTTATGCAGTTAAAAGGATACCACGGAATTCTAACTATGTTCCTAAAGGTCGCCTTTCTCAAGAATTAACCTCTTGGTATTCCTGGTTTGAGAATGAAGAATTTGAAAAAGTCCCAATACAATTGCAAGCCCCGAAAGGCGATCGCATGATAGTTATTGACGCCACGGATACGGGAGAATTCATAGGATGGGCAAATATTCCCCACCGACAGGGGTCGGAATCTCGTGCTACAACAGGTGAAATTCATGCAGCCCCTAAAGATAACCCCCAATGCACCCAAGCATTTACCAATACATTTGCAGTTGCTATTCATGACGATGGCGGTTTAAGTCGCGATCGCTTATCTCGTATTGAGTCAGGAATATCGAAAGAGGAACATCGAAAAGATTACTCCATTAAAGGAACTCCCATATTTGCAGGTCGAAGCTTTTTTAATTACAGACGCATTGTGAGTATGCGCCGCAGTGACCCCTTTGTTGATACTCCTGTCCGTGGGGACATAACTATGGTGAACTGGAATCGAGGTAACGACTGGAACTTAATGAATCCCCATTTGATTCTGACACAAGAAGAAATTAGTGCTTCAGGACAGCGTCAAAACTGGGTGGGAGGGCTGGCTTTAGAAGCACTTAAGGAAGGTGAAAATCATGCACTTTTTTTTGCAGAATGGCTTTTAGAAACTCAAGCTCAACCTAATTTTCCCCTTACCTACCTTTTTGGAGGTGAATCTCCCATGGGTACAGTTTCAGGATTGAGTATGATGCCTTATATTCGGGAGGGACGCAGAATTTTAGGACGCCAAGCCCACGGACAGAATGAGTTCATGATGCGCGAGGCAGATATTAGAACAGATGTTTCGGGTGGTCGAGATGTTTCCAAAACGGTAGTTGCTGTCACTCATTATGATATTGATATCCATGGGTGTCGCTATCGTAATTGGGAACCATCTAACGAAGCAGCCAAAGCCCCGGCTAGAGAATTTGTGGTTCGTCCCGTTATGATTCCTTTGGAAAGCATGATTCCTCAGCGAATAGATAATCTTCTGATTGGTGGGAAGAGTATAGCCGTGACTCACATAGTTAATGCTGTCACTCGCGTTCATCATAGCGAGTGGGGTATTGGTGCTGCTTCTGGAGTGACAGCCGCTTGGCTATTGACTCAACCAGATTTAACTCCCGCTCAGATTGTTCCACAACAACGAATGCCTCAATTGCAACAAGCGATGAAAAAACAAGGTTTGCGTCTTTATTGGTAAGCAGTGAGCAGTGACCAGTGACCAATGACCAGTGACCAATGACCAGTGAAGAAGCGCTTTGTGATATCTTTGTATTTGAGTGTGTTTTTGGTTTTGTTCTCTTCCATTTGATGACTGCTTCTGCCAAATCATTAAAATTGCTTTTTGTTTCTACTTCTGTGGGGCCTCTCGGTACTGGACTGGGTGGCGGTGTGGAGTTAACCTTGTACAATGTCGCCCAACAAATGATACAACGAGGTCATCAACTGCAAATAGTTGCCCCTGAAGGTTCCACAAGAACTTCTTTTCCTCTAGTACAAATTCCAGGCAATTTACAAATCATAGCTCAAAGCCAAGAACGCACAGCCCCGATTACCATGCCGGAGAATTCTGTATTGGCGAATATGTGGGACTATGCTCGTCAGGTTCAGGACGATTACGATTTAATTGTGAATTTTGCTTACGATTGGTTACCTTTCTACCTGACGCCTTTTTTTAAACGTCCTATCGCTCATTTGGTGAGCATGGGTTCCCTGAATAATGCTCAAGACCAAATTATTGCTCAAGTGGCAAAGCAGTTTCCCGGTACACTTGGCTTTCATAGCCTTGCACAAGCAACTACTTTTACTGAACTAACCCCACCAATCATTTGTTTGAGTAACGGCGTTGATTTATCGCTCTATCAGTTTTGCAGTCAACCAAAGCAACAATTAGCCTGGATAGGTCGCATTTCCTCAGAAAAAGGATTGGAAGATGCAGTGGCTGTAGCGAAAATTACTAATATTCCCTTAAAGATTATGGGTAAAATCCAAGATGAATCATATTGGCAGCAGATTTGTCAAGATTTTCCCAATACACCTTTTGAATATCTGGGATTTTTATCAACTACAGAATTGCAGCAAGTCGTCCGTGAGTGCCAAGCGTTATTAATGACACCGCATTGGGTGGAAGCATTTGGAAATGTAGCAATAGAAGCACTTGCTTGTGGAGTCCCAGTGATTTCTTATCGTCGCGGCGGACCCACAGAAATTATTCAACATGGCAAAACAGGATTTTTGGTAGAACCTGATAGTGTTGCTGGGTTGGTAGATGCAACACAACGTATCAATGAAATCAATCGTCACTCTTGTCGTCAACAAGCCGAAACGGAATTTTCTTTGGAAGCGTTAGGCGATCGCTTTGAAAAATGGTTTAAGGAGATTATCTTCTCACAAGAATAGGAAATTTTCTATTCTCATTAATCTTTGTTTCTGATAGCGCTTTCATGCCAGTTACGCAGTATAAAATCAGAGATCGAGGTTAAAGCCACAAAGATAAAAATTCCCGTACAAGTTGTCATAAATAATGCCGCAAACATTCGAGGAACTTGTAGATTGTAGCTTGAGATTAAAATCTGATAAGCTATCCCCGATTTGGCTCCGCCTGTTCCTGCTACAAATTCTGCCACTACAGCACCAATCAGGGATAAACCCCCACTGATTCGTAAACCTTCTAAAAAATAGGGCATAGCACTGGGCAAGCGCAAGTAGAGTAAAGTCTGCCAACGTGAAGCTTTGTACAATCGAAATACGTTTGTCAGATTGCGCTCGGTGCTATTCAGTCCCAAAGTCGTACTGGAGAGAATGGGAAAAAATGCTACTATCCAAGCGCAGACAACCAAGGCAGCAAAGGTATTATTTCGCAGCCATATAATAATTAGAGGTGCGATCGCGACGATGGGAGTTGTCTGTAAAATGACCGCATATGGGAAAAAACTTCTTTCAATCCACTTATTTTGAGTAAACAAAATAGAAATGAGTAGTCCTGAAATCACTGCGGCAAAAAAAGCAACAAGAGTGATTTGCAGTGTGATTATTAGTGATGGAAACAACTCGTTCCAGTCACTAATCAGCGTCTTAAACACAAGTATTGGTCCAGGTAACAAATAAGGTGGCAAACCCGCTACTCGAACAAAAATTTCCCATGCAAATAATGCCAACATTCCTACAATTATTGGAGCTACGATATCGACAGCAGCGAAATGCTTAAGTCGGTCAGATGAAAGATGGCTAGTATACTTGGTAGAAAAACTCTCAATATCCGTCATCTTTGTAAATTTGCGCTAAAAGTTCCCCGTCCTGATTAATTGTAACTATCAATTAGTAGAGACAATACGATTATGGATTTGTGGTATATTTGCCAGCAGAGTCTTTGATATTTTTCCCTTGTATGAGCCAAATACAAGACCTTCGGAATAAACTTTATCACATTAATCGTCTTAATCGTCGCCAGTTTATTCAATATGGGGTACTGATGCTTGGTACCAGCGTCTTTGCTGCCTGTTCTCATAATAGTGAGACACCTTCTAGTGTTTCCACTTCTCTGAGTGCCAACTCCAACCCATCAATCAGTCCGACAGCAAAGAGTGAACTCGATAAAGTCACTTTTGGCACAAACTGGTTTGCCCAAGCCGAGCATGGAGGCTTCTACCAAGCCGTTGCTACTGGTATCTACAAAGACTATGGTTTAGATGTTACTATCAAAATGGGTGGACCTCAAGTGAACGGTACCCAGTTATTGATGGGAGGTGCAATTGACTTCTTTATGGGCAATTCTGCTGATGCTATCAAAGCAATTGAGCAAGGAATTCCCAAAATCTCAGTAGCTGCTATTTTCCAAAAATCTCCTGAAATTCTGATGGCACACCCTGGTGTTGGGAATAGCTCCTTAGATCAACTCAAAGGTAAGCCCATTTTTGTATCTGCCTTAGCTAATACAACTTACTGGCCTTTTCTGAAAACAAAGTATGGTTTCACTGATGAGCAAAAACGCCCTTATAACTTTAACATAGGACCATTCTTAGCAGACAAGAATTCTGCTCAGCAGGGTTATTTAACATCTGAGCCGTTTGCTGTTGAAAAGGAAGGCGGATTCAAGCCAGTTATATTTCTGCTAGCTGATTTTGGTTATACTCCCTATGACACCACTATTGAGACTACGAAAAAGCTTGTAGAGACTAACCCTGATTTAGTGCAACGGTTTGTTGATGCCTCAATTAAGGGTTGGTACAGCTATCTTGACAATCCTGCTCCAGGCAATGAACTCATTAAGAAAGATAACCCGCAGATGGCCGATGACCAAATTGCTTACGGTCTTCAAACACTTAAGGAATATGGCATTATCAATTCAGGCGATGCTGAGACAAAGGGAATCGGCGTCATGACGGATGTACGATGGAAAATTATTTTTGACACTATAGCAGATCCTAAATCTTCCATGCCGGATACCAAATACAAAGAAGCGTTCACGCTCAAGTTTGTTGGCAAAGGAGTACAAGCTTACAAATCCTAAGATTAAGAATTGTAAGGCACATTCCGCTTAGTGTCAACATTATTATTTTAAATATAATTATAATTGTGTAGCTATGGTTGGTAGGTAGGGATAAATTATTTATAAGGATTTCTACAGAATCTGGAAACTTTTTGTCCAATTATATTAGTTACAGGTGCTCGTACCATAGCCAACATCCTCAAGAGTATAGTAGTGATAGATTGGGAAGCTATGAGAAAGCTAGCACTGCTAATCGGAGTTAGTGAGTATGAACCTGATTTGACCTCATTACCTGCGGCTAGAAAAGACGTGGAAGCGGTAAAGCAAGTTTTAGAACACCCAGACATGGGAGAGTTTAGTGAGGTTAGGTGCTTAATTAATCCTGACACTCAAGAAATGCAGGTAGCTATTGAGACTGTATTCTCAAATAGTACTAGAGATGACCTTATCCTCCTATATTTCTCTGGTCATGGGATTAAAGATGAAAGTGGAAGACTTTACTTAGCAACTCGCAGAACTCGAAAAAATTCTCAGGGAGAGCTCATTAGGTCTACTGCTGTTACTGCTAGCTTTGTGCAAGAAAATATGAGTAAAAGCCGCTCAAAACGACAAGTAATTGTTTTGGATTGTTGTTTTAGTGGAGCTTTTGCTGAAGGGTTATT
Organism: Scytonema hofmannii PCC 7110; assembly: GCF_000346485.2. Classification (NCBI taxonomy): domain Bacteria; kingdom Bacillati; phylum Cyanobacteriota; class Cyanophyceae; order Nostocales; family Scytonemataceae; genus Scytonema; species Scytonema hofmannii. The sequence continues at coordinate 634,645 of NZ_KQ976354.1, read as the reverse complement.
AGCAAAAGATGATGGCTCAATAGATATTAGAAGCCAGTTAGGTGGCGAAGATTTAGGTCGAGAAGGTAGAGCTGTGCTCACATCTTCAACCTCCACTCAATATTCTTTTGAAAACAAGAGTAATTTATCAATATATACTGAGTATATAGTTGAGGGGATAAGCACGGGAGCAGCAGATCTCGATGGTGATAGCGTCATTTCCATTGATGAACTGCATGAGTATGCTAGGCGGAAAGTGCAGGAAGCTGCTCCAGCAATGAAGCCAGAAATATATGCAGTTAAGCAGGGGTATAGAATTTTTCTCGCTAAAGCACCGATTGGCGATCCAAGGCTAAGATATCGTAAAGAAGTTGAAAACTGCGCTATTCGCGGTGAAATTTCCCCCACTGGGCGTAGGATGCTGGACTATGTACGAGAAACTCTAGGTTTGGAGACAACAGAAACCTCTGTCATTGAAGATGAAGTTTTGAAGCCATACCGAGAGTACAATCAAAATTTACAACAGTATGAGCAGGCATTAGTAGAGGCAGTTCAGCAAGAGTATCCTTTCAGTGAATATACTCTGAATGAACTAAGTCGTTATCAAAAAATCTTGAGACTGAGAAATGAAGATGTAGCACCAATTAAGGAACGAATTGCTCAACAGCAACAGGCAATTCAATTAACGGGTGACTCTCGGTCTGTAAAACTGACCTCAGGAGAGGACAATCATAGCGCATTGAGGTCTATAACTTTACCAATAATTCCTTCCGTAGACTCAATAGTGAACTTATTGCGCTCGCGAATTAATTATCTTTTGTTAGCTGGCTCAGTCGTTATTGGTGTTCTAGTTGTATTGGTTGTAACCAACTACTCTCGATTACCTGCTTCAAATAAAGTAGCCACGAAAGATGTCTCTTTGCTCTATACGCTGAGCGAACACTCTAGTCCAGTTTCATCTGTCGCTATCACCCCTAACGGACAAACTTTAGCCAGTGGTAGTCATGACAAGGCGATTAGGCTATGGAACTTGAGTAGCGGTAAAACAGCCCGTTCTCCTCTTTACGGTCACAAAGATCCAGTTTTGTCCATTGCCATCAGTCCCAATGGACATCTCCTTGCTAGTGGCGGTCTTGATAACTCAATCAAGCTATGGGATTTGAGTACTAAAGAAAATAACCGCACTCTTGAAGGACACGTAGGGTGGGTCACTGCTGTCGCCATTAGTTCTGACGGTAAAATACTTGCCAGTGGTAGTTCAGACAACACTATTAAACTATGGGAAATTGCAACAGGCACTCCAATACATACGCTTTTCAATCAAGCTCCGATTCTAGCCGTTACCATCAGTCCTGATAATCAAATCCTTGCTAGCTCTAGTACAGATAAAACAGTCAAGCTGTGGGATTTAAGTACTGGAAAATTGCTTCGCGCTCTCGAAGGTCATGCAAGTTGGGTTGATGCGATCGCCATCAGTCCTAATGGACAGATCCTTGCTAGTGGAAGTTTAGACAAGACGATTAAATTATGGGAGCTAGGTACTGGAAGATTGCTTCGCACTCTCGAAGGTCACAAATACTCTGTTTCCTCAATTGCTATCAGCCCAGATGGACAAATCCTGATTAGTGGAGGCTTCGATGGAGAGATTAGGACATGGAATTTACAAAAAGGATCTTTAATTCGCGCCTTTAAAGCTCATTCGGCTCAAGTTGTCTCCCTTGCAATCAGTAAAGATGAAAAGATTCTGGTCAGTGGCAGCGCAGATAGTACAATTAAAACTTGGCATATAAAATTTTAGCAGTTGCATATATTGAAGTATGAATTCGAGCGATCGCTATGCACTTTTAAGTTAAAGATTTATGGAGACTCGAATGATTAGACTGCAAAACTCTCTAAGTACAATCCAAACGGTCAATCGTCGCCAGTTCATCAAATATGGATCAATGGCACTTGGATCTAGCATTTTTACAGCTTGTTCCAGTGGAAACCAATCACTATCAGGTGGGTTAGTTTCTACTGTCGATCCAGAAGCAAAGAGCAGATTAGATAAAGTCAATTTTATTCTTTCTTGGGTTGCTGAAGCAGAATACGGCGGTTTCTATCAAGCTCTTGCCACTGGCATTTACAAGGACTACGGACTAGATGTCTCTATCACACAAGGTGGTCCTCGAATGAGTGCTGGTTTGTTACTAATGAGAGGAGCAGCAAACTTAATCATGGGGTCTGGCGGTGAAGCAATTGTAGCTGTGGAAACAGGAGTGCCTAAGGTTACAGTAGCTGCTATTTTTCAAAAAGACCCACAAGTCCTCATTGCCCACCCTGGCGTAGGTAACGATTTACTTGAACAAATGAAAGGTAAACCAATTTTGACTGCTTCCGCAGCCAGCGCAACCTATTGGCCTTTCCTAAAACTCAAGTACGGTTTTACAGATAGCCAACAGCGACCTTACAACTTCAAAATTGAACCTTTCTTAGCAGATAAAAATATGATTCAGCAAGGTATTGTGACTGCTGAACCATTTGAAATAGAAAAGAAGGGTGGCTTTAAACCTGTGGTTATACTGTTAGCCGATCGAGGCTACAATTCATACAATTTTACAATTGATACAACCGTAGAATTGGTAGAAAACAATTCCGAACTTGTGCAGCGTTTTGTTGATGCATCAATAAAAGGTTGGTATAACTACTTAGAGCAGCCTACTCCCGGCAACGAGTTAATCAAAAAGTACAATCCAGAAATGACAGATGAACAGATAGCATATAGTGTCAAAAAAATTAAGGAATACAACTTAATTACTGGTGGAGATGCAGCGAATTTAGGTATTGGAGCCATGACTAAGGAACGTTGGAAAAGTTTTTTTGACGGAATGGTGGAGGCTGGAGTTTTCAAATCAACCACTAAATATGAAGATGCATTTACGCTCCAATTCGTCAATAAAGGAGTACAAGCTTACAAATCTTAGGCAAAGTCGTTCTCAGTAATTAAGGTTATTCTTGATGATAAATTATCCAGCCATCATGCTTAGTAATGTTAGCAAAGTTTATTCCAATGGCGTTGTTGCCTTACAGGATATGAGCTTGACTATTGGTGAGTCTCAATTTGTTAGCATAGTTGGACCGTCTGGATGTGGTAAGAGTACTGTACTTCACCTGATTGCTGGACTAAGTCGTAAAAGTTCTGGCAGTATTCAGTGGGGAGGCGACTTGTTTCCAAAAAAAATGTCAACTGTAGCGAAGCGCCAAAATCAGGAATCTTTATACAGATTAGCATTTGTCTTTCAAGAAGCCGCATTAATGCCTTGGGCCAACGTGGTGGAGAATGTGCGCTTACCCCTGAAATTGGCTGGTATACCCAAGAAGGTTGCTGATGCGACAATTGAAGAAGCAATTGCCTTGGTTGGGCTAGAAGGCTTTGAACGCTCATATCCCCGCGAGCTATCAGGTGGTATGAAAATGCGAGTGTCGATAGCAAGATCTCTGGTAACTAAACCAGACATTTTACTAATGGATGAACCCTTTGGTGCTTTAGACGAAATGACTCGCAGTAAGTTAAACAGCGACTTATTGAATTTATGGAGTCACAAGCACTGGACAGTTGTATTTGTCACGCATAATATTTATGAAGCTGTTTACTTGTCCGAGCGGGTCGTGGTTATGACAGCTCGACCAGGACGAGTCATTGCAGACGTGACAATTGATGTTCCTTTCCCCAGGACTGAAGAATTTCGCATATCATCATTACATAACAAGTACTGTAGAGAGATTACTAACTATCTCAGTAGAGGTACTTAGAAAAACTAAAGATGTCATGGTTCTCTTTACTATTACCTTGCCAGCGATCGGTGACTATTAAATGTAAACCTTGTATGAAGAGAGTAGAAATAACTAGGGAACTGTTATACTCACTAATATCACTGTATGACTTGCAAGCGAAAACACAGCTTGTGCAGGGAGCATTTTTAAGCTTGGTTTCTTGAGAGTAGCGACCATAAAGCAGGATTGTTACTATGCTTTTTATTACCCTCGATGATTTAGAAGTTCAAGGTGTTTCCTACAAGGGAGCATCAAAAATTATTTTTAAGAATAAAATTTTAACTAGATGTGTAGATTTTTCTACACAATATCGTCAAAAAGCTCTCAAATTTTGTCAAGAATTTCTTGATGATAATCTCTTCTGTTTAATAGTAGAAAATCAGTCATATCTGACGGTTTGGGTCGAAGAGAAAGAAGAGCGGTTAGCAGGCGACACTAAAATAATAAATTATGAGCCGCATGAGTCTATTGGTTTTTCATCTCAAGCTACAGATGAAACTGAGGCTGTAATTCAAACACAGAAGAAACTGACAGTCTCTATTTATCCTCACAACTTAATCCAAAACTTATTTCCAAAGGATGAAGAAAAATCTGGCAGTTCAAGCCTAGTAAAAGAGCCGAGTGAGTTTGACAATCTTCCTTTATCCCAGCTACCTAATGAACACAAACCATCTACTAAAAAATTAACTAGAAAATACCGAGGGATTTCTTACTAAAAAAAGTTCTTATGACTTACGCATTGACAGAAAGCATTAGATATAAATTGGGTATTTTTAGCGCCTCAACGTTTGATTTTTTAACACATGAGAACTATCATCACCTACCGTAGGGGCGCAAGGCATTGCGCCCCTACAAGCCTGAAACGACCATTATTCGTTGATGCATATATAGCAACGGACAGGAAGCTTAGGACAACAATCAACTTACAATGTACGCGCTTTGAAGGCGTATACCCCCGACTTGTCCTAACAGCTTTGGCGATTGCTATAATTGTCAATTTGTACAGTGCGTAAGTCCTAAAGTTATTAAAATTGGGACTTAAACAAAAAAATAAATCCCTAAAAATTCTTGTTGGGAGCCAAATACCTTCAGGACTCGTTCAACGGTTTGGTTATCCAATATCTGATATCTGAGGACGGGTTTTGAGCCTGTTGTAAGTTTTGATACTGTGCTAAAGCTTGTGCTAGTCCCTCATCAATCATTTGTGCAATCAAAGGCAGTCTACTAAGAGGTTGCCAGTTCGGTGTTTGGTTGGAGTAATTTGGCATAACGTTTTCATAATTGCCACTGGTGACCTTACCAAATGTTTGTCGTTTTGCACAAGCGATACGGCTGTACGAAGTCTTTTACAAATTTCAAAGATTTGCAATTTTCTGTTGCGAAAACTGCTGCCATTCAGGTATTTTAAGATATTTTAATGGTAGCTAAATATATTCAGGCTAAGTAATTTTAGTAAAGTTTTTCCTCACAATCCACCACATAAGGGTGAATAGCGGGTCCGATCCGGTTTTGACTCAAAATCAGTTTTGTCTTGATGAGCTTAATGACGTTAGACAGTGCGAAAGTCCTTCTTTGATGGACGATACAAGCAGTCGTCGGCTGTTATACCAATTTTGCTCATCTGCTATCTATCAGGAAAGAGCAAGTTAGCCAAGGAGGCGGAAACTATGATCGATGCGAACGAGATTCTCAAGGCAATGTGTGAGAAATATCAGGCAGCTGTGAGCGCCAACGATTCGGTAGCTTATGGGAAGCTATTTGCCGCAGACGCGATTCGGATTCCACCAGGGTCAGAGCCTGAGCAAGGTCGGGATGAGATTTCAAAGAGCGAGCAGAAAGACTATGATGTCGCAAAATGGACTATTCAATCGACACCTCTTGATGCTCTACGGATCGACGATCAATGGGTCTATGGAATTGCACAGGCTAATGTGAACACTGTCGCCTACGCTGATGGGATGACGAATTCATTCAAAGTCACGAAGACTTGGCTTCTCCACAGAGAGAACTCAGGAGAATGGTTGATTGAGAGGCAGATTTGGAATCTCAAGTAATGAGTAGTGAGGAAGGACTTGCACAGGTATCTAGGACTACCCCTGTTAAGGTGTACTAAGAAATGAACTAAGAAAAGGTTAAAACCCTTGTCATACAAGTTACCAGACGTGTAGCTGATGGACAAATTGGGAAGGTAAGACTTGGTTTGACTGAAGCAACACTGTTCTGCTATGCGCCAAGTATTTTAAGAATTTACCGAGAGCGTTATCCACAAGTCAAGTTAATCTTGAAAGGCGGTGAAACGGAAGCTCATGTTGAAGCTTTACGCACTCACCAAATTGATGTTGCGTTTGTCTATCTTCCTATTCGCGAACCAACTCTGTGGGTGTATCCGTTACACGAACAGTTCTACATCGCTGCACTTTCCTCATCCCATCCGCTTGCAAGATACAAACAAATACCACAGTGGTAAGTGTACGTTCACTCATTTTCGAGGGATGGCAACGTCCTTTTTTTCGCTATTCTAGAAAAGTGAATTATTCCCCGATCCCGAACAAAAGATGGTTGCTTTACCCGATCGCATTTTGATGAGTGCAGAGGAATATTTGATTTGGGAACCAACCCAAGAGGAACGCTACGAGTATTGGGATGGCGAACTTCTAGCGATGAGCGGTGGTACGCGCAACCACAATCGCGTTTGTGGAAATTTCTTCAGGCTGTTAGATGATGCTCTAGTCGATCGCGTCTGTGAAGTATATATTGTAGATGTCAAAGTGCAGATAGAATCGGAACAAAAGTATTTTTATCCAGATGTGGTGGTAACTTGCGATGAGCGCGATCTCAATCCGCAACTCGTGCAATTTCCCTGCTTAATTATCGAAGTGCTATCACCTTCAACGGAAGCAGCCGATAGGGGGAAGAAATTTGCCAAGTACCGTCAATCTTCTACCCTACAAGAATATGTCTTAGTACAAGTAGCTCAACCGGGTGTGGAAGTGTTTCGGCGTAACGAACAAGGGAAATGGGTACTGTCTGAGTATAATTTGGACGAGATATTGCCACTCGAATCAGTAAATGTGGAAATAGCGATCGCTGATTTGTACCGACAAGTGCAGTTTGAAACTGAAGCAACCGAAGATTAAAGATATCATCAGTTTTCAGCAGTTGCGATTTGGGTTAGATGCTTCAAGATACGAAGTACATCATATAACTCATTTCCAGGATTACGCACTTCAAACATTTTAGAAGTTCCATATTGAATAACTTCACCCTTCACTAATTTGATAAAAATGAAACTTCCACCTGTCGTTATCATACCGAAGCTAGGTCTATCTGGGTAAGGATTACCTAACATATAAGCTAAAATTTGTGCGAGTCCTTTTTCAATAGAATACTCTGCTTGTTTAGACTCAATAATCATAGCCCATAGTTGGTCTCTTAGTACCAAAGTGTCTAGTTTACCCTTGATGATGACTCCTTCGTCTTCATCCGTAATGTCTATTTGTTCTTCAGCTTTGATATAAAAAGGTGTTAGACAAAAATCCCCAATAAAAAGTATTGGATCGACAATAACTATTCTGACAACACTTTCTAGTAAAGGTGGATAATTTAAAAGATTAAAATAACTTGCTTTTACTTTATCTAAAAGTTGTTTATCTAAGTCTGTAATTTCTGGTAAATCATCTTGCCATTCGCGGAAAAATTGGTCATCTAATACTAATTGGATACCGTAGTTATTAATTAAGTAACGCAAATCAATTTCTTTAGCTTGTTTTGTTTGGGTCATAATCAAAAGAGTATTTATTTAGATATGTTTTTATTATAAAACAATAGTCAGTTGGGAGAGCTATATCATGTTCGTTTGGCAAGGGACTACGGTGTCACACAAGTTGAATTTACCCCCCTTAATCCCCCCTTGGAAAGGGGGGAAATTGATTTTCTTCCCTCCCCTTTGCAAGGTCTGGGCTAGGGTGGGGTATGATTTTAAAAGAAGTTTCCCCAGCCTAAAACCAAACAAAAAACCCCCTGAAAAAAGGAGGCTCTATGTAAGTCCTAATCTAAACTGTATGGGAGCGAGGATATTATAACTTTGTGCCGCACTCCGGACAGAAATTATTATTAGGCTGGTTCTTAGCACCACAGTTGCTGCAATAAATTGGCTCAAGTGATGCTTTTTGAGGTTGGCGTCGCAAGCCTACCATCTGAGCATTACTCTTACCTGGGGCTACCATTGGATAACAGTTTTCGTCTCTAGTAACATGGGCATTAACGACAACTGGACCATCATATGCGAGCATTTCAGCAATAGCATCTTTCAACTCATCATGGTTTTGAATGACCATACCTTTAATGCCGTATGCTTTTGCCAAAAACTCGATATCTGGCATACCAACTTCCATATTGGAGCATGAGTAACGTTCTCCATAGAAAGCTTGTTGCCACTGGCGCACCATTCCTTGCCAACCGTTATTAATAATTACGGTCTTGACATTAATGCCATACTGTGCCAGCGTACCCAATTCTTGCAAGTTCATTTGGAAACTGGCATCACCACTAATACAGATGACTTGGCGATCTGGATAAGCAACTTTAGCACCCATCGCTGCAGGCACGCCAAAACCCATTGTTCCCAAACCTGAACTGGAAATCCAACGTCGCGGTCCTGCTTTCAGGAATTGCGCTGCCCACATTTGATGTTGACCTACATCTGTGGTAAAGATAGCATCGGGTGCTTGGCGACCAACTTCTGCTATGACTTCTTGTGGTGAAATGCTATCGGAATGATGGGGTACTTCTAGAGGGTACTCTTCCTTCCAACGGTTAATGAGAGTCAACCACTCTTGAGTTTGGTTGGGTGTATTCTCCTTGCACCGACGCAGTAAATCTTGCAATACTGTTTTGACATCACCAACGATGGGGACTTCGGGAACGCGATTCTTCCCGACTTCTGCGGGATCGATGTCAATGTGGATGACTTTTGCACGAGACGCAAATTCGTCTAACTTGCCAGTCACGCGATCGTCAAATCTTGCACCAACACAAATCAGCAAGTCACAATCACTGACAGCAAAGTTAGCATAAGCAGTACCGTGCATTCCCAACATTCCCAAAGAAAGGGGATGGTGTTCGTCAAAAGCACCCAGCCCCATTAATGTTGTGGTGACGGGGATATTAAATAACTCTGCTAGGCGTTTAATTTCTGAATATGCTCCAGAGGTAATCGCACCGCCACCTACATACAGTAAGGGACGCCGACTTTCACGTATTAACTGAATTGCAGCACTAACTTGGCGGGGATTTCCTTTAACGGTGGGACGGTAGCCCGGTAATTTCACTGAACCTGGTTCTACAGATTCATAGTCAAATTCCTCTAAGGCGACATCTTTGGGAACATCAATTAACACAGGTCCCGGACGACCGGTACTTGCTATGTGGAACGCTTCCGCAACAATGCGTGCCATATCGCGGGGATCGCGCACGACGTAGGAGTGTTTGACGATGGGTAGGGTAATTCCGTAGATATCAGTTTCTTGGAACGCATCTGTGCCGATCGCCGGACGAGCGACTTGTCCCGTTACAATCACCATGGGGATGGAGTCCATGTAGGCGGTAGCAATGCCGGTGACTAAATTGGTTGCTCCAGGACCGGATGTTCCAAAGCAGACTCCTACTTTGCTTGTCGCACGAGCATAACCGTCAGCCGCATGTGCAGCTCCTTGTTCGTGTCTCACCAGAATGTGCTTGATCCCACGACCTTCAGTTTCTGCTTTATACAAATCATCGTAAATCGGGAGAATAGCACCACCAGGATAACCAAAAATATATTCCACGCCATGACGCTTCAGGCTGTCAAGCAGGGCAAAACCACCAGTTACACGTTTGGGTATCGCGACTGGCGATGTAGAAACCTTTGAGTTAATTTGATTTTCTATTTGCGGAAGAGAAATTGGGGAAAGCGAATCTCCTTGGGAGACACTTGGTGGACGCACAGCCAAACCTCACAAGATAGCGAAGATATTGCTTGATTGTAGTATTTAAAGTTTCATTTTATCTGAAAAATATAGCAGAGCGATCGCATATCCTTTAATTTGTCGCTTCCAATAGTCAAGAATTCTCCACATTGCCAAAAATTTAGAGGGCATCTTGCAAAACGCGACGGGTATTTTGCCACGTCCAGATTCCCACAGCAGCGACTAAGAGACTCATGCCCAGAAGCGTCACTCGCAAACCTAAAGTATCTGTTATCGGACCAGTAATTGCCAACGGTGCTGAAAGAGCAATGTTGACAGCATGATTTTGGAAGCCAAAGACTTTACCGTGCATTGCGCTTGGAGTGTGTTGCTGAATCAGAGTTTGCATTGGCACTCCAATCAGGGCAGCACCTATACCTAACACAGCACAAAGCCCCAGAGCCAAAACCAAACTCTTGGTAAAAGTAACTACTCCCAATACCAGCGCCATCAGCAAAAATCCAATGAGAGGCAAGGGTTTTCCATGCAACTTATGACACCAGTGTCCCAGAATTGCTGCACCCAGTACAATACCAACTCCTGCTGCTGCTAAGAAAAAGCCAAATTGTTTTTCTTGCAACCCAAAATCTGCTGCTAATCTAATCGCTAGAACTGTTAAAGCTGCAAACACGCAATACAAACCAACCAGTTGTAGCATGGCATTTAATACCAAGCGGTTTGTTTTGAGATAGCGCAAGCCCAACTTAAAGTCAGCCCAAGGATGAATAAACTTTTCTTTTCCTTCTGTTGATTTGTAATCCTTAAGGTGAATTGGTTGCATCAATGCGCCAGATAACAAATACAACCCGCAAACAACCAGTTCTTGACCGTACTTCACTCCCAGGAAAGTTTTAGCAAAACTTAACATTGGTTCTCCGATCGCAAAACCAACAATCATAGCTCCCATCATTGTGCTGCTAAACAGAGCGTTGGCTGCCATCAAATTTTCGGTTCGGATCAAAAGGGGAATAGCCGCTTGTTCGGCGGGTGCAAAAAACTGCGTCACAGTAGAGATGGCAAAGGTAATTATCAATAAAAGCAGGAACTCTCGTGGTAAAAAGGGAATCAACAATATCATGAGTCCGCGTACAACATCCGAGCCAATCAAAACCAGCTTTTTTGGAAAGCGATCGACAAAGATACCACCAGCTGAACCAAACAATATTGCCGGGATCGTAAACGCCACCATCAACGTGGAGTACATGGAGTTTTCTGGCAATCCTGAAGAGGGTTGGTAGTTCTTGAGCATAGCAACTAGTAAAACCAACAAGACTTTATCTGCTAACTGGGACAACACTTGTCCCATCCACAGCAGCATAAAACTACGGTTTTTTAGCAGGGCGACAAATCCGGTATTGACAGCAGCAGGTTCAGTTGGAAACATCTGGGATTTTTGGAATAGTGAGTGTAGGAATAGGGGAGTGGGGGATTGGGGGAGACTCCTTCATTCCTCACTCCCGATTGGCAAATCTGTTTTCCGGATTAATTCTCTTCATAATGCAGGACTTGCAAGTGCAAAAATTCAGATGCACTCAAGCGTTGTTTTGGAGATAAATCCCCACTAGATGAGTTTACCCAATAACCTCGGACAACGTTAGGCGATCGCCACATTGCCAAATGGTCAACAGATGGGGCTGCATAAAAGTTATTTTGCCCGCTACCAAGTAAAGAAGAACTCCAGTGAGTGAAGTAATCGTGACTCATACGATGGATAGGAAAATGACCCCAGAGAGGAACGCCCCATCCATCTATAGCAATAAAAGCTTTAACACGACCTCCGAATATTTGCCACATATGAGCAGCAACTATTGCTCCAACAACACCAGCACTAAAACTAATGAAGACAACTGGTGATTCTAGCCTATTCTTCAAGCATTCGTGTAAAAATTGGAATATATGAAATGGTGATAAAGTTGAATAATTGTTGGTAGGAACAATAAGTATATCTACTGGTTTTCCATTGGCTGATTCATGGGAAGCTTGCGATCGCCACTCCGATACAAAGCTCTGAGTTAAGTCATGTTCGTGAATTCCAGGACAAAGAATTATATTCATGAATTATGAATGATGGTATGAGCAAACAAGATAATAGAACGGGCGAGGACGCCCGTCCCACAATCACCGGATAATTTATTTCTTGGACATCCCAGAACTTTGCTAAATTGCGGTGAAAGCTTCGCATCAGCTTTATGCACACAACTGACATTAAAACAATTTTATTAAAAATAATTATTATAATGAAACATTTTGCATAGATATTTAGTGTGCATCCTAAGGGAGAAGAGTTTGGAAGATCGGTAATTCATACTTCATCCTTCTGTAGATAGATAGAGGGATGCCAACATAAGTATTACTAAAGGTGACTTGATTATGCCATCCGGGGGGATAGGATACAATTTGACAAGTACGAAAAAGAACACTCTTGAAGTTGTATAGAGGAATTGATTGTGGTTGCTACGCCGGAAAAACTACAAAAATCGCACCAGGAAGCATCAGGTCAACAACGTGTCGCCGTATTGCTCATGGGCTACGGTGAAGTTGAAAGTTATGAGGATTTCGCAAACTATAACGAACAGGCTTTAAACCTACTGACCGCAAAATTTGCACCAGTACCAACTTGGGTTTATCCTCCCTTGGCAAAGCTTTTAGCATTATTTGACCGCCACGAGTGGGGACACCAGCATCATGATTTCATTTCCCCACACAACTCTATCTTTGAAAAACAACGGGCGGGTATTGAGAAAAACCTACAAGCGACATGGGGAGAAGGGGTGAAAGTCTTCAAAGCTTTCAACTTCTGCGCCCCTTTCCTTCCCAAACAAGTCTTAGCAGAAATCAAAAACGAAGGTTTTGATAAAATACTCATCTATCCACTGCTAGTGGTTGATTCGATCTTTACCAGTGGTATTGCCATTGAGCAAGTTAACAACGCTTTAGCTGAGATAGTAGATGGTAACGAACACTGGGTCAAAGGACAGCGTTATATCCCTTCTTTTTACAACGAGCCAGCTTACATCGATTTGATGGCGCATCTTGTTGAAGAAAAAATTAATGCCGATTTAATAAATGCTTACCTCCCTTCTCAAATCGGCATTATTCTGATGAATCACGGTTGTCCCCACAAAGCTAAGGGCTTTACCTCTGGCATCACTGAAAGTCAAGCACTCTATGATTTAGTACGGGATAAGTTAATTAACCGCTACCCCCTAATCTCTGTTGGTTGGCTGAACCATGACACGCCTTTAATTGAATGGACTCAGCCAAATGTGGAACAAGCTGCAAACAATCTGATTCAGTTGGGTGCTAAAGCGATCGTCTTTATGCCAATTGGCTTTGCGACGGAAAACCACGAAACTCTATTGGATGTACATCACATTATTCATGCTTTAGAGAAAAAGCATTCTGGTCTCAATTACGTGCAAATGCCTTGCGTTAATGACGATCCTGCATTTTTGGCAATGGCGGCGGAATGGGCAAATGCTCACATTGCTGAGTTGCTTTCAGAAGAAGCGATGGCGGTGAATCCTGACTTGGCTGTAAGTCATCATCACCATCACCACCATTAAAAGTGATGAGTGAGGAATCAAAGATAGCACTCTTAACTTTTTACTCCTCACTCATTACTCTGGAACATATCTACCTCTAAGTTGAGTTCCTGCCTAATTCATACCGCCATGTTGCAAGACTGGATGGTAGCTTAATCTATTGCACGCTACTTCTAGCCCGGTCTTCCAATTTCCTACATATCAAATCTTTACTGTATTATCCCAACTGCCACTGACATATATTTGCACTCTTCAGCAGGTACTGACTAACTTTCACCCTCACCCAGAACGCTACAATCAAACTAGAAGCCCGAAAAAGTCAAGATGTTCAAAGATTATGGTAGCCATCACCCAACAACCCCAAAAAATGACCGTTGAGGAATATCTTGAATGGGAACAGAGGCAAGACGTTCGCTACGAATATGTCAACGGCGAAGTTTTTGCCATGACAGGTAGTACAATTCCCCATAATGATATTGCTTTAAACCTTTACAGAGCCTTATACCCTCATCTGCATTCCAAAGGTTGCCGGGTGAATGTGTCAGACGTGAAAGTACAAGTCAGTCAAGAGAGCCAGTACTATTATCCAGATGTTATCGTCAGTTGCGACCCTCGAGACCTCAACGCTCGCAAATTTATTCAATTTCCCAAGCTGATTGTCGAAGTCCTCTCCCCAGGCACAAGCGCCAAAGACAGAGGTGAGAAATTCACTTATTATCTTAAAATCCCCACTTTGCAAGAGTATATCTTGATTAACTCTGAACAAATCTCCGTCGAGCGTTACTGTAGGGGAGAGGGTAGAATGTGGCTTTACTATCCCTACACCACTGGAGATATTATCACTCTATCAAGTATTGAATTTGAATGTCCTATTGAATTGCTGTATGAAAGTGTTGTATTTGGAACCGAAGAATAAAGAAACATATACTCACGAATTCTTAGAGGTCATTTATAAAGTCAATCTTAAATCGCCAACATCAGATATTACGTAGGTTGGGTTGAGGAACGAAACCCAACATTGAGTCGAATTGTTAGGTTTCGTTCCTCAATCCAACCCACGATGTCTTAATGTTTACGTTATAAATCATCTCTTAGGAAAACAGCACCTTCACCTTATCGTTATAATCTATACGTTAAGCCAAAGCATAAATTCTCCCGAAATCAGCACTAACATGAGTCGAGAAGCCTTAGTTGTTGGGATTAATCAATACTCTTTTTTCAAAGATACTCCCACCAGTAAGGCTAAAAACTTAACAACCCCCGCAACTGATGCAGAAGCGATCGCCCAACTTCTAGAAGCCCACAACAACTTCCGAGTCACACGCTTACCAGTCAGCAATATTAATGGAAAATTGCAGGTAGACCCAGATAAACCCCTCAAGATAGAAGAATTAGAAAAAGCTATCCTCAATTTATTTCTCCCAGAAAGTGAGAAACCTCCTGAAACAGCACTGTCACCTCAGCACCAGTTACTTTTACAGATGCATCCTCTGTATTGTCAAAGGCTAAATCCCAATTTTGTAAAAATGCACTTTTGGGAAAAAATAGATGTGCTAAACTACAATCTAACCACCAAATACACTGGGTTAACTGTAACTGTACCTGTTCGTTTCCCTTCAAAAGTGTTAGTTTTGGTCTAGCTTTTACTAAAACACTCATATTAATAAATTGTGGTTTTTGAGCGGGAAGTCGTACTTTACTAGCTTGGCATTATCCTATCAATTTAGCATGTTAAGTACGCAAGAGCCATTTTAATTGGGAACCGCAGTGAGAAACCTTTAGCTAAATTTAGTGATAGGATTTGGGCGATTAAGGATTTAAATTCTGAAGTTGATACCCAAATTGAAGAGTGATTTTTGATTTAAGTTTTGAGTTCCCATGCAGCGTACTAAGAGGGAGCGGCAAGCCTGTGGCATCACTGCTACGTTAACAACTTAGATGAAGACAATATATTAACTTAAGGCTCTATGTTTAAAGTTTCTCCTATCTTTTTAATGAACTGAAATAGTGCATCTACTTTTCTCTCTTCGGACTTGGAAAGTTGCCGTAGGCTCTCCTGTTTGATCTGCTCAAGGGTATCTCCTTGGGTTAAATCATAGAGCTGGTTAATGCCTTCTCGAACTCCTTGTAGAATTAAAGCTCTACCATTCTCCTCGATCTCATACCCTGTTAACTCTAGGGTTTCTTGACCACGATCTACTAAGTTGTCAGGTAAAGCATTTAGCGTTTTAGCAAGAACCTCTTTGACCGCATTTGCATAGTCAACAATTTCTATGTTTCTATCTATTAACGAATCGATAACTATTAGCTCCTTGGTCTCATCTCTAATAAAAATATTTCCGAGATTACCTAAAGCGCTTTCTATTTCCCCAATTCCAGGCAGTTTCCAAAAAATAAAACGGTCAACATTTCTAATCGAAATATCAAAAACTAGCAATTTCCCTAAATCGGTTAAAAACTTTTGTCCTATTGGCTTAAGATTTTCATCTTCACCATACCAATCTTCTAAATCTTGCTGAGTAACGTCTCTTAAAGAACGACCTGATAAATCTTCCATTAACAAAAAGATAGGTAATGATTCTAAATCTAGAGTTCGCTTGGACATTAACTCTAAGTCGCGTTTATCCTCACTTTTCTTCTGCTCTTGCTCTTGAGCTACTCTCAGAGAAGCGTTAGACT
The DNA here is from genome assembly GCF_000346485.2 of Scytonema hofmannii PCC 7110. Lineage (NCBI taxonomy): Bacteria > Bacillati > Cyanobacteriota > Cyanophyceae > Nostocales > Scytonemataceae > Scytonema > Scytonema hofmannii. The sequence continues at coordinate 618,624 of NZ_KQ976354.1, read as the reverse complement.
CTTCTATATATGGCTTGAGAGCTTCTATCACATCTGTGTATTCTGAACTATCGGGACGGATTACCCTAACTGTAGGAGTGCTTAAGCCAAAGCTGTTTGCTAACAATGTTAAAAATACTTCAGCATATGGACTTTCAGGTGCTTTCAAAACTTGCCCTTTTTGTCCGTCATTTATAAAATATACCCCGTCCTGTCCATACTCCGACCTGATAGCATATTGAAGTTGATTCCACTTCATTAATGATACTCTTCCCCCTCAACAAGATTATTCTATTCCTCAGATGCTCGTAAAAATTTGTAAGGAAAAATCTACCTTTGCTAAAATAAATTCCTAGTGAGCAAGCAGAATATTTAAAATACCTGCTAATATTATAGTGAGGTTTGCTAGAATGAAATATACTTTTTTAACAGTATGGAAAGCCAAACTAGGTACGATCTAAACTATTTAATCAAGCTGCTGGAACTCTCTACTCCAGATTCACTGAATATTGCCTCTGCTATTTTAAAAAGAAATCACGAAATAGATATCCCAGAACTTCTACAATTGCGTCAGGCTGTCTACCGCAGTCTGTCAGAGAAGAAAAATCGGCAGCTTTCACAGGAAGTTAGAGAAATCAAGACAAAACTCATAGCTTCTTTGGCACAAAATAGCTAGGTGAAAGGGTTGTGTAGATTCGCGAACAATTCTTTTTCTCCAAAGTCCATGCCTAACATAAATTTCGGACATTAGGTCATCCCATGTACAGTATTGCTGTAGCGATCGCAAAGTTACTCTTTTTTCTCTTCTCCCCCCGTAAAATTACTCAAACTCCGACTAGCCACGTCCGCACTCAGTCCCCAAACTAACAATCCGAAATAATCAGAAAAGGGGTCAGCCCCAAAAGTTGTTCCTTTTTGCACGTAAAGCGATCGCAACCCCACTACGGACAAACCAACTAACAACACCAAAGAAAACAATGGTCTTGCAAACCAATAAGTTGCTTGAGTCCGAAATTTAGTTCCAGATAAGATAATCAGAGATTTCTGCAACCATAGCACCCATTTATCTACAGGTTTGTTTACACTAGATTGAACAGCACTACCAACAGCTACAACAGCATCTTTTACCCCCTTCACAACTTCTGATAAGTTAACGGGTATTTTATCTGGTCCCATCATTGACGGTAGTTGCAACTTAGTAACATCTTGCTGTAACTCTCCCAGTAAAGTTTTTGCTGGCTCATCCTGTCGGAAATCAATTTGCGCTCGCACACTGTTGATTTTTTGAAAAATACCATTGTCTCCCTTCACTTGAGGAAGATTTTTGAAGGGCTCTAACTTTTGTTCTATAATACGTAACTGCTGCAAACATTCCCGACGAGCATTAATTTTCTCTACTTCTGTTGTTGCAGCTGACAATTTCATCTGCTGCACCAATTGCTCGGCATCTGATATCATTGGAATGAGAATTTTCTGGTCTTCTGAGTTACTCTGAGACACTTGCTTTTCTAGCTCTTTTACCTTACCTAGTGCTTCAGACTGGGGAATACCCTTTTCTTGCATATATTTAATTAATCTACCTAAAAGAATGCCCACGAACAACACCAACAGTGGCATAAAGGGAGCAATTCGCATAGTCAAATTTACTGGAATAATCAAACGCTCCCGCGCACCTTCTAAAGTTAAGTAAGCTGCTCCCGTGTAGCGATCTGAGGGAATTTTAGTAGTGTCCCAAGTTAAAGGTAGTTTGACAATTTGGTCGGCTTTTAAAGTTTGAGGAATATTAGGTATTTTGATTTGGTTAGAACTTAACTGATAACCTGTTTGCTCACCTTTTAACAATACCTCAGCACCGGTTACTTTTACAGATGCATCCTCTGTATTATCAAAAGCTAAGTCCCAATTTTGTAAAAATGCACTTTTGGGAAAAAATATATGTGCTAAACCACAATCTAACCACCAATTACACTGGGTTAATTGTAACTGTACCTGTTCGTTTCCCTTCAAAAGTGTTAGTTTTGGTCTAGCTTTTACTAATATACTAATATTAATAACTTGTGGTTTTTGAGCAGGAAGTCGTACTTGAATTTGTCCTTTATATGTTCCTGGTAATTGAGGATTACTAAGTTTTACCTGGAAATCTTTGGGTATACCAGCTTGTAATTTAGTTTCACCTATAAACGATACTTGCTGACGACCAATGACTTCATCCCCTTCTTGACGCTTCAAGTCGGAAGCTAAAAAAGTGAATTGTTCTACCTTTGCTGAAGCAGAAAGACGTATGCTACCTATCAGGGTATTTTCTTCATTCAACCATCCCTTAATTTCCAAAGAATTGTCCTTAGCATCCACCTGAATATTGGTTTGAGCTAGAGCCGATGGGGGACAAATTAGCAATAAGCAAACAGTAGCAAAAATCCAGCGTTTCATATTATTTCTGCAATACGGAACAAGCTAAAGCTATTTCATGAGCAGCATATAGAGAATAGACTAAGCCAAGGGGATTATAATGCTGTTGTAGCAATTCTCGACGCACTGCAAGCATGGATTGTCCCATTGGTTCTCCTGCAAATAAACGTTTAAATACCTCAATAGCATAATATTCAGCCAAATTTTCTGACACAGGACATTCTGTACCAACCACTCCACTTGCTCCTGCATTCAGAAAATCATCAATTAAACTTACGTAACTTTCAGGTCCATAGTCTCCCGTTGCACAGCCATTGAGGAAAACGAGTGGGTGGTGTAGCCAATTTGACTCATAACACTCTAAAAAATTACTGTCAATGCGATCGTCACTCAGTTCTAAATATGGTCGTTTTGGCATCTCTTCTACTCCACCGTGACAGTAAAAGTATACTAAATCCAAGACTTTGCTGTGTTCTCCCCAAATGTGTTCTAGCTCTAATATTTCTTCTGCAAGTAGTATGTTGACTGAAGCAGCAGTTTCTAGTTTGGGTAGATGCTCTCGCCAAAGTTCAAAATCGCGGTATACATTAAAACTCAACTGTAATGGCTGATTATTTTTTATTTGTCGTACTAATGCTATGGGAGCAGAGTGTTTGCTACTAGTCCAGCACGGGAGTTGCTCGATTGAGTAACGGTAGCCCCAGAAAGCATGGGGGCAAACATATTTTGGGTCGTTTTTATTAGGGCAATTTGTACAATCTAAGTCATGCTCGGTAAAGCGATCGCATACACGAGCGAGATTGCTTTTGACTTTTCGCTCATACAGCAGCGCCCAAGGAATTGTTACTTTTCCTAAAATTGGGTTGACTTGAATGACTGTGTTTGGTTTAAGGATCGCTTGTAGTATTTCCCCTTGGTCATCTGCCAATAAGTTAGCTTGGTTGTGGGGTAAAAGTTGTCGGTAGAGTTCCCGTCCTACACCTGCTAATTTAGGGAGCCAAGTATTGAGTAACTCCATGTTTCCCTCAACTTGTCCCCAGTATCCGTCATATAAAGTTAAGTAGAGTTGTTGGCGAATTCCTGCGATCGCATTCCCTAATGAAGTAGGCTGCAAGGTGGTATCATAAAATGCTAGTTCCTTATTACCACCAGTTCGGTCAAGGAAACGAAAGTCAATACTGCCATCCCTTTGGTCAAGTTCCACATCTACAGTCAATACCCGCTCGGGAAGCAGTGCTAGCTGCTCGTTGGTGAGCAAGTCAGTGGTAGTAAAGGTAATACGAGCAGTTTGAGGGGGACGTAGAGAGTCAGGAATTTCCGAACCTACCATAGGTATAATTAAGACTGCAATTTGTTTGGACTGGAGCAGGTAGCCACGATAAAACAACTCCACTTGGATGTAGCCCCGACCTTGAAATAGGTTAGGTTTAACGATGAACTGTACGCTATCTGAAGTACCACTGCGGGGTAAGGTTAACTTTTTTACTGGTGCATTAATACTGAAATTCTTAGAAGCAACGACTACATCTAGAACCAAAGTTTCCTGGTCATTCCAAACCTGAGCCAGAGTTTCGTCTGGAAAAGGAATCTGCTGCTGGTCTATTCCTTTTTTTTCTGGGCTAATATCTATGTATAAAATGTAAACACACCCGTGAATTAGAGGTTCACTGGGTGGAACTGTTATTTGATTGCTAGGGTCAGTAAAATAGGTATTAAAGTAACGGTAATTTTGAACGAAGTCGCTGATCTGCTCCAGAAAAATTAGCTGTTTAGCAGTTCGATCTTGATTTTCAGTTAGCAAGATGTTACTGGTAATGGTGATTACCTCGTTAGGTTTATTATTGGGGTCTCCCTTGGGCTGACCGTCAAAGGTTATAACTTCTTTTGTCTCCCCAAAAAGTTCTTGCTCTAACTCATCTAAGCTGGGAAACAATTTTCGTGGGATTTGTCCGTCTAAAGCATCTAATTTGACTTTGTTATACTGATAAAGGTCACTTAAGGTAGAATTCGCCTCGATCAGTGCCATTAGCTCTTCTTCAATAAAGTCCCAGTCATCAGGGTCAAGAGCCAAGATCTGTCCCACATTTTGCAAAAGTTCTTGTTCATCGGTGGTGAGGGGGATTTTCAGTTCTCTTAGAGCTAGTAAAAGAGCCAGTAGAGTTTTGGTAACAGAAGAATTCATCAAGCTAGGGTGCCTCGGTAACAGGATAAAGCAGTTAATCAGTGTAGACTAAGTTTTTATGACACGAGATGCACTTGTAGTTGGTATAAACCAGTATCCATCTTTAAAGGATAAACCGGGACCGGGAAGTAAAGCGAAGCACTTAAAAACTCCCGCAACAGATGCGGAAGCGATCGCCCAACTTTTGGAAAAGTATGGTGAATTCCAAGTGCGGAGACTACTTGCAATTCACCTGAAGCAATCAGTAACATTGAAAGATCTGGAGGAGGCAATTACTGAACTTTTCCATCCGAAAGGTCAGCAAGTTCCTGAAACCGCAGTGCTGTTTTTCTCTGGGCATGGTTTACGCAGAAACTTGCCTGATGGTAGTACGGAAGGCTATTTGGTAACCAGTGATAGCGGTTCCAGAAAAGAGAAATGGGGTTTATCCCTGCGCTGGTTACGTGAACTGCTGGATAAAAGTCCGGTAAGGCAGCAGATTATTTGGTTAGATTGCTGTCACAGCGGTGAATTGATGAATTTTGCTGAGATTGATTTAGGGGAGTATGAAAAGGGACGCGATCGCTGTTTTATTGTTGCTTCAAGAGATTTCCAACTAGCTTACGAACAGGCAGAAGGAGAACATGGGGTTCTTAGTGGTGCATTGTTACAAGGACTTAACCCGACGCTGCAACCTGATAAATGGGTAACTAATTTTACTTTAGCTGATTTTGTTAAACAGGCTTTAAAAGATGCTCCACAGCACCCAATCTGTAATAATTCCGGGGGTCAGATTATTCTAACGGGCGAGCAGTCGGTAATTTCTAGCATTTGTCCTTACAAAGGCTTGGCTTATTTTGACTTTAACGAGTCAGATCCTAAGTATTTCCACGGTCGCACAGCACTGACAAAACAGTTGTTAGAGAAAGTACGTCACAGCAATTTTCTCGCTGTGTTAGGAGCATCTGGGAGTGGTAAATCTTCTGTTGTAAGAGCAGGGTTGTTACATCAATTAAAGTTAAGTGTAGTGCCAGGTAGTGAGAGATGGAAAATTTACGAACCGTTTACTCCTAGTGAGCATCCCCTTAAAAGTCTAGAGCAAGTGATTGGTGTAAAAGCTGACCAATTACAAGCTTTAATTAAAGCAGCCGCAGCTGACCAAGTGGTGTTGGTAGTAGACCAATTTGAAGAAGCTTTTACCCAGTGTCGTGATGATGCGGAGCGGCAAAAGTTTTTTGAGTGTCTTTTAAGTGCAGTGAAACGCCTTGGTAAGAAATTTTGCTTGGTGCTGGTGATGCGGGCGGATTTTCAGGGTAAGTGTGCAGAACAGGAGTATGGGGGACTTGCTGCCAAGATTGACCAAAATCTGGTGAGAGTCATGCCTATGAATCAGCAGGAGTTGAGGGAGGCAATTATTAAACCAGCCGAACAAGTGGGTTTGGAAATCGACCGCGAACTTGTTAATCAAATGATTGCAGATGTGTCAGGTTCCCCTGGTGATTTGCCTCTGTTGCAGTATACGCTGACAGAATTATGGGAGCAGCGTACTTTAAATCGGTTGACAATTTCTGACTATACCCGCTTGGGTGGGGTAAAGAAGGCGCTGGAAAAACACGCAAATGAGGTTTATCAATCTCTTTCTCCTAAAGAACAGTTGGTAGCCAAGCAGATTTTTCTTGAATTGACGCATTTGGGAGAGGGAACGGAAGATACACGCAGACAAGTTCGTCAACAGGATTTGGTGACACAAAGGCGATCGCCTGAATTGGTGGAGAGGGTGGTACAGCGTTTGGCGAAAGAAAAGTTAGTTGTTACAGGTGAGCAAGAGTTTGAAGGTAAGCGGGTAGCGGTAGTAAATATTGCCCACGAAGCCTTAATTCGTAATTGGGATGTATTGGGTAAATGGTTGAAGGAAAATCGAGAGGCACTCTTGATAAAACAGGATATTGAGGATGCCGCCAGGGATTGGAGAGATAAGCAAAAGCCAAAAGATGTAGCTTATCTTTTACAAGGTGCTAGATTAAACGGCTCTTGCGTACTTAACGTGCTAAATTAATATTATAATGCCAAGAAAGTAAAGCTCTAATTTCAAAATTGCGAAAATTTCTAAAGCCAAATCCATTTCGTTTTATCAGCTTTAATTTATTATTAATTCCTTCTACTACCCCATTAGTAGTTTTTCTTTCAAAATATCCAGCTACTTCTCCAAACCACCGCTTAATCGTCTTCACACTTTTCTGATATAATGGCTCATCTTTTTTTAACCAATCGAGTAGCCCTAATATTCCTGTTCCTGAATCTTCACTGGTGTCAAATAAATTGCGAAATTCTTCTTTCAATGAATGCATTATTCCTATTAAAGGAGAGGCTTCTCTGATTGTATCTAATTTTCCTTTTTGTTTATCTGTCAACTTATCTTCTGCTTTTAAAATTGTAAATTTATTACCTTTTAAGCGCTCAAAAATTTTTTCCCTATCCTCAACGTTTAACTCTAACGCTGTTTTCTTTTCTGTTATTCTAGCTTGGTTTAATTCTTCATGTATTATTTTTGTAACATGGAACCCATCGACCGTAATGACAGCGTTTGGGCAAATCTTATTGATTAAACTTTTATAATTTCCAGTCAGATCCAGACCTTTCTTCTTCTATTCGTTCTAAAACTTCTTCTCCCCACTTTTTCATATTACTTTATCTATCTTTCTTTTACTAACCCTATTAATTTCCCTGAATCTGCAACTCAGAGTACAACAATAAATTTTCCTTGCCCTTTTACTAAACTTATTTCATCGATTCCTAATCTTCTCAAATTGGTTAGGTTTATTGGTAATACATTTTTAGCTACATCTTCAAGCATTCACCTTGACTCTTCATCGGTTAATCCATTATTTTCCGCCACATTACTTACATTACTACTAATAAGTTGTTTAACAATATTTTCCGCATATCGATGCGTATATGTCTTTCTCGCTCCTACAAAATCAAGCTTTTCGTTAAACGTTTTTCGGCACGTTTTACATTTAAATCTTCGTCTATTTACATTTAATATTACTTCTTTATCCCCTATCGGTAAATCTTTTACTAAATAATTTTGATTTTGGTGTAAATGTTCTGACTTCTTACCGCACTGCGGACATATTGCGCTTTTCGTCTTTTTACTTACTGATAAAAATAAGACTAAACCCTCTTGTAGACTTGATTCTACCACTACATCTGACAAATTTAATAGTTGAGTAAGGACTCTTTTCATAATTAATTTTACTTAAACTCTGAATGAATATTTTAACATTTTAGCACGTTAAGTACGCAAGAGCCGATTCTGACTTTAAACTGATACAAGAATTTCAGGACAATGCAGATACTTTAAATTTCCTTCCTGACGGTCAGCAATTCGCAATTATTAAAAATGATACTGTTTATCTTTGGAACTTGACTGAAGGTAAAGCAAAAGAATTCCGTCATCAGAAGGAAGTATCAAAATTATTATTCAGACCTAATAGCAGGCAATTTATTACTGTCGAAAACAATAAAGTTATACGATTGTGGGATTTGTCTGGTAAGCAAGAGACGCAATTACAGTTGAAATCCACGTCTTCTATTGGACATATTAAATTTAGTCCTGATGGGAAATTGCTTGCAATTGCGACTGATGGCAGTTCTACAGATTTACAATTATGGGATGTCACCTCAGGAAAACAAATAGTAGAGTTTCCAGAAGAACATATTGATGATATTATATTCAGTCCAGACAGTAAACAATTAGCAGCCATTAAGATGGATGGAAGCATAAGGTTTTGGTTAAAGATGAATATGAGTTCCCGTGGGATTGGCCGAGGTACCCCTCACTTATGGCGACAACTCTCGTCTTTATGGGGTCTTTCAAAAGATTCTGAGCCAAATCTGATTATCGATAGAATTTACGCTCGCAGCCAAACTCAAGATGTGATTTTTATTTTTGACGACGTAGACTATATGCCGCCAAAGGTTTTGAAGACATGGCTTCAAGAATTTTGGGAACCATTGATAACACAAATTGAGAGAAAACCCCCTCTCACTCGAAAGAATGCATACTTATTAATGTTTCTGGTAGACAATAGCGGCAGCGTTTGTGAATCTAATATCCCCCTGATAAAGAAATTTGACGAGCCAGATTATCCTAGAATTCCTCTATGCTTGCCACCCGTTAATCCCTTTTCACAAAATGTACTGGCTGATTGGATTCAGACAGTAATGGCATCGGGGATGATGCAAATACCGACTGGATTAACATCCAAAATATTGTTTGAGAATTCTGATAACGGTATTCCAGAATTTGTTTATGAAGAAATTTGCAACTACTATGGTTATAGTTGGGAAGAAGCAGTAGCAAAATGGCTAGTTTAACCTCACTAAACGCATTATACGGTAGTGTTTCCCTCATGTCATAAATGAGGAAGGATTGCTCCGTGTTGATGAAAATCCATCTCCGGAGCAGCTCGTGACCTCAGCAAAACTAAAAGAAGCAATCGCACTCACTAACTCTCCGAAAAACAAGACTACGACTTTGTAGTTATAATCTATAAATTAAATTAAAACACTTATTCTTACATCGCCAACATGAGTCGATATGCTCTAGAACCTAACACCATCAATGAACTGGTACAGCTGCTCCAACCTTTTTTAGAAGATGAGAGAGACCGCCGTCCCTTTTTAGTTTTAGCGTTGGGTCATAGTCTGCCTGTGTTGGAACGCCTTATTTGGAGTGGCTCTGTCGCGACTTTCATCCCGGACATGATATGCAAGCTAGCAGACTACGGTGAAGTTGCAACAGGAAAACAAGCGCTTTATTGCCAGGTACTACTAGATTACTGTGATTTAACTCAAGACTGGAGATATTGGGGATTATGGGCAGAAGAAGAAATCCGTATTGGCGCAGGCTCTGATAGTCCTTGGTTATTCTATGGTTTTGGACGTTACTTAGAAGAGATTGGTCAACTACGCGAATCTTTGAAATATCATACAGATGGTATTGAGTATAGTATTAGTGTGGGTGATGAAACTCATTTAGCATTAAATCATATCGGTGCTGGCACTACTTTGCAACGTTTGGAGAAACATCAAAAAGCAGAATGGTATCTACAAAAAGCTGTAGAAATATTGTCTCGATTAGGTAACGTATATCGGCAAGCGGATGCGCTCTTAAATTTAGGTAGTTTATACGATCGCATGGGTATGATGAACTTATCTATCTCAAAATATCAAGAATCAATGTCACTTATATATCAAATAGATCATGTTTTTGATAGAGGACGTTTTTTATATAGTTTAGGTATGGCTTATGTGAAAGCTAGCAAACTAGAGGAGGCAGAAAAAACATTTAATGAATCCAAAGAAACTTCTATTATAAATAATAATTTACACTACTTAGCCTTAACTTATTTTGGGATAAGCTGGTTAGAATATTGTAAAAATAATATTTTGAAATCCAGAGAAAATATAGAAGAAGCGATTACAACATTTAAGAAAGCGACAGAATCGGGACTCGGTGTTGTCAATACATCATTTGCAGAACGTCAAGGTCAAATATTTAACTTAGCAGGAGCTGCTTATAGCAAAAATCCCGAGCCTAACTATGAGGCTGCATTAAAGTACTTGACATATGCAAAAGCAGCATATCGTAATTTTGATTCTCCTGATAAATCAGTTGCTCAAGTATTAGCGAATAAAGCACGTATTTTTAAAAATTCTGGAGATATTTCTAAGGCTCTAAGAGCTTTTACCGCCTTACTAGCTAAAGGTAAGCGCCTTAAAAATCCTTTAATAATTGGAGATGCTGCTGTACATCTCGTACATATATATTATCAAAAGAAATCAGGAGTTAGAGATTGGTTTTCGCTGCTGAATAAACTTGGATTTATTGGAAGTATTTGTTTTTTAATTGGATGCAATGCCCGAATTATGGCCTTTTTAAGGAAGTATAAATATTTATCCAAAAAATCAATCAAACAAAGCGGATCTAAATAATAATTAAAATATATTTACATCATAAAAAACACGTTATTTATCAATCCGTAATTCCCCCGTTGAGATCTCATTGAGACGAAGTTGTTTTCGGTTTGTGGTTACGGTTAACGGTTCTTGTGGTAGTGGCTCTTTGACACTATCTAAAATCAGATTTTGTTCTGTCTTTTTAAGATAGCGCAAATCCTCAATATCGCTTTCAGTAAACTCAATCTCGAATATTTAAACTTTTACTCTGGTAGTCCAAATTTAGCTCAAATATCCTATACACAACTAACTCTACCAGCATTACTATCATCAAGTCCAGTTTCAATGACTTGTTTAACATACATTTCGTACATCAGGTCATCCCATGTACAGTTATCCGGTAGCCGAGCGCCTGCATGATGATATCCAACGCTTACATGGAACAATATCACTTTTAGGCGTTAAATATTGGGAAGATTTGGGCGAGTTATTTGTAGATGTTAATGCAATACTACTCGGTTAAGGATTTTTCGTAATAATTTTGCGGGTGTAGAGACGCGATTAATCGCGTCTCTACGAGGTTGAAATGTCAATTGATTTTTCTTATCCGAGCAGTATTGGATGTTAATGTTAGTATATCGTTTCATAGGATACAGTAACTGTGACCGTACAACTATCCCAACCTGACTTCCAACGACTGACGCGCATTGTGCAGAATTTACCCGACTTTGCTAACGTGCGCGATCGCCGAGATTTTCTTACAGGAGCTTTTGGAGGAGATCCGAAAGCTGAGGTGATTCTAGCGCGGCTAGACTGGGAAGGAAGCCCCATGAGTTTCTCTGTGAGGATAGTCACTTTTTTGTCGCAATTTGGACAGGTTGCTTACGGTAAAGAAGCCCTAGCAGTTTTCCTCAACCATATTCAGAACTATATCGGCGATGGTGATGATAAAGACTTTATTCTAGGCTTATTTCAAACATATCCTCTCCTAGATGTTGCTAGTACTCGCAATCGCTCTATTGATTCTTGGCGCGGAACTGACAGTATAGTTGACATCCAGGAAAAAATTATTGGAGAAGATACCCTACGCCACATTTACATTTTAAACTTAGCATTGGAAGCATCAAAAGCAGTGGTTCGTATCAAAACTCCAGAAGGTTTGGGTACGGGGTTTATGGTTACACCTGATTTACTCATGACGAACAATCACGTTATCAAAAGCCAGGAAGTAGCAGAAAAAAGTAATTTTAGCTTCAACTATCAACTGGATATCAATGGTAAAGAATGCCCAACACAGACTATTGGGGCTTTACCAGATGGTGCTTTTTACACTAACAAAGAACTGGATTTTACAGTAGTAACCCTGAAAGAAGTTCCTGACTTTGGCAAACCTTTAATCTTCAAAAGTCAATTAATGCGGCGAGATGACCGCGTGGCAATTATTCAACATCCAGGTGGGCATTTAAAGAAAATCTCTATACAAAATAACTTTGTTGCTTACGCCGATAATCAAGTCTTGCAATATACTACTAGTACAGAACCGGGTTCATCGGGGTCGCCTGTTTTCGATAATGATTTTCAGGTGGTTGGGATTCACCATAGCGGTGGGATGTTAGTGGAACCAAGTACGCAACGGAGGTATCTACGTAATGCAGGAACGAGTGCGATCGCTGTTTTGAAAGATTTACAGGCGAATGCACCTGAAATTTACGCACGATTGCAGGGGTAATTTAGATGGCAGAACTCAGTGGAGAAATCATTCAAGAATTATCGCGTGTGTTGAGACCATTTATGTGGGATAAGCAACAACGTCAGTCTTATCTTGTTATGGCTTTAGGGACTAATGCAAATGTCTTGAATCGTCTAGTTTGGGATACGAGTGTGGATGTTTTTATTCCCCAAATGGTGAAGGAAATAGTAACATTTGGAGAAATTGCCTCTGGCAAACCTGCACTTTGTACTTTATTGGAAGTCATACGTGAAAATGTAGGCGTAGATATTCAACCTAAAATTGACAATTTACTGAGAAAGATTACAGAAGAATTGCTAGAAGAGCCACACCAGCAAAAAGTAAATTCAGAAATTAATACTAATCATTTTGGGAATGAAGCTGCAAAGAATATATTGACCAAGGTATTCAAGACAGCACCATTTTTAGATGATTGGCACAAACTAGAAACAGAATTAAATAATTGGTTAGCTCAAGTCTCAAGTTCGATAAATATTAACACTATCCAATCTGAATATAATTTTACAGGAGCAATCATTTCAGTAAATTTTGTAGAGCGAAAAATAAATATTGGTATAGAGCAACCTTTGAAAGCCAGGATATTTCACGGGTTAAGTGATGCAATAGTCTACAAAGAAATTTTTAAATTTTCAGAAACTAAAATCAAAAGTTGGAATTCAAATGTTACATCATTGTTAATAGGTCAGGGGGCTTTTGGTGTAGTAATTTTTCAACCCAGTTATTAAAAATCGGTATTAATGAACCGCGAGATTTGTGCGATGACAATCAGTAGTGATAGTATCCAAAAATTATTGCCTCTCCTTAGAGATTCTAGCCCAGTTCTTGCTGTTAACTTTAGCCCAGATGGACAAACCTTGGCAAGTGTCAGCAACATGGAGTTTCAGGATGGTAATATCAAGTTGTGGGATATACGTACAGGTAGACTGAGACAAACTTTAGGTAGTTCGTTGGTTTCTTTGCGAACGAGTTGTGTCAGCTTTAGCCCGGATGGACAAACCCTCGCCACGGGACATTTTGACGCGGTTATTAGACTTTGGCATTTCAGTAGCGGAAAACAGCTCCGCACTTTAAGGGGACAAGTGGAGGTACTAGTGTCGGTGATAATGGTGTTTCTATACTGCAAACGGCTAAAAGCTGAACTTTTTTCTCTCGTTCCCAGGCGGAGCCTGGGGACGAGATAAGGGGGAATTCATAGTACTTTTAAAAAGTAAAGTTTCAAACCGTTTTTAGTATAATCCACCAATAAAGTTGTGGAATCAAACACTGGAACACAAGAGCGTATTCTGACTGGACACACAGATTCTGTGAATGCGATAAGCGAAGCTTAACGGCTAAAGCCGTATCGCACGACCGAACCGGACGAGCTGGTTTAGACGCCAGACAAAAGGCTCATCATAAATGACAATTTCTGATGACCTGCAATCTTTAGTATTTGCTTTGACAAAAAGATGTATCTGGTGTGGTGTGTTTATCTATCGAATGGCAATTAAAGCATCTAAAATAATTTTAGAACCCCAAACCAAACTTGATACTCCGCCATGCTAGAGTACAAATTGCCGCGCTCTCTACCTTCGGCAGAAGAACTGCCCGACTCGGACGAAACACCTGTGGATAACGAACTGCAAGAATTATTACCAGGACTGTTAAAAGCCACCCTGCTGATGCTGTGGTCAGAGCGGATGGACTGGTTTTTCGGCATTGATATGGGGATTTATACTCACCCAGATGAACCGCCAATCGTACCGGATGGATTTCTCAGTTTGGGTGTGGAAAGATTTTATGATGAAGAGTTACGTCCAAGTTATGCACTTTGGGATGAAAATGTCGTACCAATTTTAGCTTTAGAAGTCGTATCCCAAACTTATCGTAAAGAATATAGTGCCAAAAAAGATGAGTATGCAACCCTAGGCGTACTGTACTATGTAATTTACTCATCGCGCCGCCGTCGCAAACCTCGCTTAGAAGTACATAAACTAGTAAACGGTGAGTACGTATTACAGCAGGGAAACCCAGTTTGGATGCCAGAAATAGGGTTGGGAATAGGCTGTGCTCGTGGAAGTTATGGCGGAATTATCCGCGAGTGGCTGTATTGGTACGACGAACACCAACACCGGTATCCAACACCCCAAGAACAGGTCAAAATAGCTGAGCAACAAGCACAAGCCGAAGCACAACGGGCACAAGCCGAAGCACAACGGGCACAAGCCGAAGCACAACGGGCACAAGCCGAAGCACAACGGGCTGAAAAACTGGCTGACAAATTACGCGAGTTGAATATTGACCCCGATCAAATTTAGTTTTCGAGCAACAATTGAACCAATAGACATCTCCAAAAACTGTTAAAGCTTTTGTCTGACTACTTTCATTGCTGCAAGTACCAACATCATAGATTAACTAGGCTACACAGTAAAATAATGCTTGGATATATTTGTTGTTGCTAATAGACAAAAAAATCCAGTTAGGTGCGTTCATTTTAACCTGTAGAGTGCAAAAATGACTGCTTCTACTTCCTTTTTCTTCCAGAACCCGGAATCGAGATCGCTTCCACTGCACGCCGTTTGGTTTGCTCGCCACGCCTGTCGTAGCGGATTGTAGTGCCAATGTCGGAGTGTCCGGCTAAGTTTTTCACTGTGGACATATCTACTCCATTTTCCAAGAGTTCGGAAATAAATGTCCGCCGGAAATCGTGACTGGAAAAGGGCTTTAACTCAATTCCACTGTCTTGCTCTCTAGCTCTCCACTCTCGAGCACGCTTATCCAAAATACATTTTACAGCTTGTGGTGTCAGCCGTCGCCCATTCGTGAGAGGTTAAGGTCGGATACCGTTTGTCAATAAGCAATAATACTCAAAACATGGCAGAAAATTGGGGTCGCCTGTTTTCGATGATGATTTTCTGGTGGTTGGGATTCACCATAGCGGTGGGATGTTAGTAGAACCAAGTACACAACGGAGGTATTTACGTAATGCAGGAACGAGTGCGATCGCTGTTTTAAAAGATTTACAGGCGAATGCACCTGAAATTTACGCACGATTGCAAGGGTAATTTAGATGGCAGAACTCAGTGGGGAAATCATTCAAGAATTATCGCGTGTGTTGAGACCATTTATGTGGGATAAGCAACAACGTCAGTCTTATCTTGTTATGGCTTTAGGGACTAATGCAAATGTATTGAATCGTCTGGTTTGGGATACGAGTGTGGATGTTTTTATTCCCCAAATGGTGAAGGAACTAGTAGCATTTGAAGAAATTGCCTCTGGCAAACCTGCACTTTGTATTTTATTGGAAGTCATACGTGAAAATGTAGGCGTAGATATTCAACCTAAAATTGACAATTTATTGCAACAAATTAGAGAAGAACTGATAAAAAAAGAAAATCAAGTTCCCAAAATTTACTCTCAAGTCTTGGATGAATATTTTACAGTCACCCTAGATAAACTTCGGGAACAAGGTTGTTTGGATATCCGCAAAAATCAGATTCATTCTCACTGTAAATTCAGTTACGTTGCTAAAATTTCAGATTTTGAATTATCGTTTGGGATCTTTAGTATGCGTGGAGAAGCATTCTTTTTATTTTCTGAGTTTGCTTCTATAAACATGAAAATTTTGCAGCGATTTACTTCCCAATGCAGTGAATGGGCTAGAGAAAAAGTTAATCCATCGACGGTTGGTCAAGCAATATATAACTTTAGAGCGCCTACTCATCTTTGTTTTGCAGTTGCTATTGTTGACACAGTTGATGATAAAACCGTTTCTGAAGTGCAGACTACTAATCCCTTAGACCATAGTCTGGACTTGTTGTGGTATGAAGTCCCAGTCATTTATGAGCTTAGTCGTAAAAAGCTTTACTTTTACAACAAACCATCTAATTTCTGGGAAAATTTTAAGGGAGAAGTGGTCTGGAAAAAGTTACGTACTGTTATCCAAGATATACTGTCTGGATAAGGTTTTAATAATTACTGTATTAAAAAGTACTATAGAAATTCACCTCTCGGTTTCAGAAATGATAAAAGTAATATAGATCATCTAACCAAAACTTCCCAGGCATATACACCCTTTTGCAGTGAGTGACCTAATACACAAGTTATTGCCTCTACTCAGACCTCTAATGGAGAATGAGTACCAGCGTCGAGGATATTTAAGGAAGGCGTTAGGGATGAATGCGCCCGTGTTAAATCGGCTGTGCTGGAATTTACCCGTTGATGCGTTTATCGGGGATATGTTCGAGAAACTGGTGGAATTTGGGGAAATTTCTTCAGGGAAACCAGCAATTTGTGCATTACTCAAGGTGGTTCGTGAGGAAGTGGGCGTTGATGTCCAAGCCACTATCGACACACTGATTGTAGAATTTTTACCACCAGCAGAAACTCTAACTATTTCTACACCGCCGCATCTACTGTTTGATTTACTGCTGCAAATGGACTTTAAGCAGCAGGTGCGGTTAGTGGAAGATGTATTGGAACAACATCGAACAGCAGCATTCCTTGTTCACGGGGAACCTGACTGTGGGCAGGAATTACTGGTTACTCGTTTATTTCGGGTAAAATCAGGATGGAAGAATAACTCTCCCATTAAAAACGATGTGACCAACAATGCAGCTTACCGCAGTACTGAACGCTTGTGGAAACAACTAGCTCGTTCCTTTTTACTCCCACTAGATACTAAACCAGAACAGATTATCGATAGGATTTGCGATCGCTGGCAGACTCAAGATGTCATTTTCATCTTTGAAAAAGTTGACTGTATGCCGTCAAAAGTTCTCGTAGGTTGGCTTCAGGAGTTTTGGGAACCGCTAGTAGACAGAGGAAAGTTCAATCCACCACTGAAGGATACACATTTATTAATGTTCCTAGTGGATAATTGTGGCAGTGTTTGTCAGTCACAAGTCATGTTGGCAAAGCAATTTGATGAACCGGAGTATCCTCGAATCCCCCTGTACTTACCACCTGTGAGTCCGTTTCCAACCGATGTCCTAAAAGATTGGCTAGGGGATATAAAGGTATTTCGCGATCTACAGATACCTGCTCATTTAACTTATCAGCGAATATGGGAAAATTCTGATAACGGCATTCCTCAATTTGTCTATGAAGAAATTTGCACGCACTTTGATTTAAGTTGGGAAGGAGATTTGGCGAAATGGCTGATTTAGCAAGCGTACTCACCGCCAATGGCAAGCAGTATTATACTGGCAAGCCAATTTCACCCCAAGAATGTCAAAAGTACGGGCTTTCTCCTTACTTACCATCACCAGAACTTATCAAAGCCGTTAACCTCGCTATTTTCTTGGAAAAACGTCCCTTGTTGCTCAAAGGTGAACCTGGATGTGGTAAAACAAGCTTAGCACAGGCAGTGGCTTACGAATTGGGCTTACCTTATGAAGCTTGTGTCTTAATAACACCCAATGATAGCGATCCCCTACAGTAAAGCTTATATACCGACAAGTCTCAGTTGTTCGATACCAAACAAAAAATAACTTTCCCGTGGGTTTTTGGCTTTGCCGATGTAGAGTAACCCTCCACAACCACCAAACTTCCGGTAAAATCAAAAATTAAGCATCCAACCAAGCATTAACCGCGTGAAAACAGACACGATATTCTACCGCCTATTCCAAACTTTCCCCAGCATTGTCTACGGATATTGTCCTTGATTCATCAAAACTTGCCGTTGAAGTATGCGATTAGGAACATTAAACTGAAGCAACCTTGCAGTCCCTTGACCAATCTGAGTTTGCCCTTCTATTCTCGCACCTTCAAGATAGAAATGTTCATCCCAAACCTGATGACGGGGATTAAACAATGGGACAATTTCTTTAGTAACTTGGTCTATCGTAGCAAAATCCGAACCTTTTTGACGGTTGCATGATAAACATGAAAATGCTAAGTTATCAGCAGTCGTTTCACCCCCATGCTTTACAGCAATAATATGGTCTACTTCATGAGTATAGATTGAAAAATCTTGATGGATTAAGCAGTATTCACAGCGTCCAGATGCTCTCTCTATGACTAGCTTACGTAGTTCGGCAGGAATTGAATTAGAAGTCATTTATTAAATTCTAGTGGAGGCTCGTGCTTTTAGTAAAATCATAATATGTTCTAATTGCTCGTAAACATCTAATTCTGCTAATTCCATTGGACTGAGTATTCCAGAGCGATTTTTTTCTAATAATGCTTGCAGGCGTGTTTGAGCTGGGAATGAAACTTTAAAAGTCATAATTTCTTCTGGTGTTGGACGCTTAATCAAAAAGTCAAGAACTTCTTGATAAACTGCGGGAATATCTGTAGTCTCAGCTAGGACTGTCTGCTGAACCTGTGGCGAATTAGCAACGTCTAACAATCGCCAAAGCAATTCGGGTAAGCGATTTTG